>CAZPWU010000086.1:0-7772 GCA_964590325.1 uncultured Anaerolineaceae bacterium
TTCGTGCTGGGCAGCACCGGTGCGCTGCCCTTCGTGACCGTGCTACTGATGCTGCTGCTGGTGAGCCGAATCAAGCTTTCTACAGCTGGCATGGTGATATTGGGCCTCATCTTTTCCACCCTGGCTCTGAGTGCTGAGCACCTGTTTGCGGCGGCTTGGGGCGGTATTGCCCTGACGATGGGGATTTACTTGATCCTATGCCGGGTCCGGCGTTCGAAACCGGTCTGGCAGTTAGTAAGACAGTGGGGGGGCATACTGCTGATCGGTGCGCTATTAAGCCTGGTGCAGGGAGGGTTCATTACTGAGACCGCACGCAACTTTATCACAAAGCTGTCCGGTGGGTTCGCGGTCACGAGTATGAACGCTTACGGCTTCTCGTTACGCTGGCCTTTTGCCCTGCCCGATGCCCACCTGGGGGAACTGTCTATCTTTAACCCAGGTCAGTTGATCGTGCTCCTGGTAGAACTGGGCCCGGTGCTCCTGCTGTTCCCAGTTGTGACCAGGCTCGCTTGGCGCTGGGTCCGGCGTAAAGATTGGTTAAAAGCCGGTCTCGGGTTTGCGGCGGCGTGGAGTTTCCTGTTCCCCATGGTCTTCAGGTACGGCGTAGACCGTTCTACCACCCGCCTCCCCGCTACCGCCATCTGGCTGTGGCTGGTCCTGGGTTTCTCAGTCCTTTGGCTGGTTTTACGAAAAACTCGCCCGGTCATCCAGTATCTATTCGGCCTGGGATACACCGTGACTCTCCTGGGTGGGTTGGTCATCTTCGCTGTGCAACTGGTGGCTATTCCATCCCCGCAGCTCTCTTACTTTATCACGCGAGCCGATGCACGCGTTGCACGGCTGTATTGGGGCCGTCTCGAGCCGCACGCCCAGGTATTGGATTCCATGCCTGAGCGGGCCATCACCGTTTTTGGGCGCGCCAGCCATTCACGTCCGACGATCTACGAATATTACCCGGACTGGCAAGCCTTGATCGCTTCACCGGACCCGGCTACCATCGCCCGGACCGGGTACACTTATGTATATATGGACCAGGCCTGGTGGGGTAAGCTGACTGCTTCGCAGCAGGAAGCTTTCAGCCAGGGATGCGTCAACCTGGTCCATGAAGACACTGCCTCGGGAAGCACCTTTCGCAGGCTTTACGATGTCCGCCTGTGTAAGTAGAATCACATATCAGTGGAACCTAGCCCTTAATCCCTGATAACTGATCACTGATAACTATCAATCCATGATCCCTCTCAAGCTCACCCTTTCCGGCTTCCTCTCCTATCGTGACCCGGTCGAGATCGACTTCACGACCTTTGAGCTGGCCTGTATATCAGGCATCAATGGGGCGGGTAAATCCTCCCTGTTGGATGCCATCACCTGGGCTCTGTTTGGGCAGGCGCGCAAGCGCGATGAATCGCTTATCAACACCCCGTCGAGTGTCGCTGAAGTCTGTATCATCTTCTCCTACGAGGGGAATATCTACCGCGTCCAGCGTACGCTGCCGCGTGGAAAAACCACAAACCTTCATTTCTTCATTTTCCAGGGCAATAGAGATTCGAGAATTGAGGGTAGAGAGGTTTTGACTATTCTCGACTCTCAAATCTCTACCCTCGGGTCTTGGAAACCGCTTGACGAACGCACGCTACGCGAAACCCAGGCTGCAATCGAGCGCATGCTACGCCTGGACTACGAAACCTTCGTCAATGCCTCTTTCTTCCTGCAGGGTAATGCGGACCAGTTCACCCAGCAGCGCCCCGGTGACCGCAAGCGGATTCTCGGTAGGATCCTCGGCCTGGACATCTGGGAAGTCTATCGCGAGCGCGCTGTCGAACAGCGCAAGGTCATAGAGGCTAACATCGTTAAGCTGGACGGGCGTCTGGCGGAGATCAGCGTAGAGCTGGCCGAAGAAGAGTCCCGCCGCGCCCATCTCACCCATCTCGAAGCCGACCTGGGGCGCCTGTCACAGGCGCGGCAAGCCCAAGAAACTGCTTTGGATGGTATGCGTAAGATTGCTGCAGCGCTGACCGAACAGGGTAAGCTGGTGGAGGCCCTGGCTCGCCAATTGGACGCCACCCACCGCAGGTCAGATGAGGCGATGTTGCGCCAGACTGCCCGGCAGGAAGAAAAGGAGACCTACTCCCAGGTGTTGGAGCGCGCTCCGGCTATCGAAGCGGCTCACGCCGCCTG
Source organism: uncultured Anaerolineaceae bacterium (assembly GCA_964590325.1). Classification (GTDB taxonomy): domain Bacteria; phylum Chloroflexota; class Anaerolineae; order Anaerolineales; family UBA4823; genus CAZPWU01. The sequence goes on from CAZPWU010000086.1 coordinate 2,176, forward strand.
GCAGAAGGCACGCAGCGAGTTGGAACGCTGGGAGGGAATTGCTGCTCAGTTCCGCGAGCACGAGAAGCGCCGCCAGGGACCGTTGGACGAGATCAATGCCGAACATGCTCGCCTGGAACAGGAGGTCCAGACCTTACAAGGGCAGCAGGCGGCTCTCGTAGACCAGCAAACGGAAGTAAACAATCTGCAGTCTCAGATCGAAACCGCCCGGCAGGGCCTTGCTGACGCAGAAGCTGCTCTCTCACGCCGGGCCGCGCTCGATATCGAGCTGCAGTCTGCCAGGCAGAGCCAGGCCAACGCCAGGGCTGAGAACCCGCGCCTCAAAGCCGAGATGGACGAATTGAAGCAGCGCATCGACCAACTCTCCCAGGTTGAAGGGGCTGTGTGCCCGACTTGCGGGCAGCCCCTCAGCCCTGAGGACCGTCAGAGCCTGATCGCCAGCCTGACCACCGAGGGCAGGGAAAAGGGAGATAAATACCGTGCTAATAAAGCCGTGTTAGAGCAGGCTGACCGGTTGGTGCACAGCCTCGAAGCGCAAATTCAGGATCTCTCGCGGGCGGAAACTGATGCGCGGACACAGGCCCAGATCATTGCCCAGCTTACGACACGCCAGGGGGCGTTACAATCCCAGGTGCAATCTTGGGAATCTACCGGTGCGCCTCGTCTCCAGGAGATCACGCTCAGTCTGCAAGACGAGACTTTTGCAAGCGAAGCGCGCACCCGCCTGGCTGATGTTGACGCTGAGCTTAAGGCTATTGGTTACGACGCGGCAGCCCACGATGCGGTCCGGCGCGCTGAAAGCGAGTGGCGCACTGCTGAAGCCGACCTGCGTACCCTCGAAAGCGCCCGCGCCGCCCTGGCACCTCTGGAACGGGAGATCGCCGACTTGGGATCTCAAATCGTCAACCTCCAGACCGAGGTAACCCGACAACAGCAGGACTATGACACCGCAGCGGCCTCCCTAGTGGCTGCTGAGGCACAGGCCCCTGACCTGAGCACTGCCGAGCGCAGCTTGTTGGTTGTCCAGGAGCAGGAAAACCGTTTGCGCCTGGATGTCGGTGGCGCGCGCCAGAAAGTGCTCGTCCTGGACGACCTCAAAGAGCGCCGTAAGGAATATAATACTGAACGGGAGGGATACGCTCGCCAAGTGGGGCAGTACAAGCTTTTAGAGCGGGCCTTCAGCAAAGATGGCGTGCCTGCCCTGCTGATCGAACAGGCTTTACCGCAGATCGAAGCCAAGGCGAATGAGATCCTTGACCGGCTGAGCGATGGAAATATGTCCGTCCGCTTCATCACTCAAGCAGCGTTCAAAGAGAAACGCCGCGAGGACCTTAAAGAGACCCTCGATATCCAGATCAGCGACAGCACCGGTACGCGCGACTACGAGATGTTCTCCGGCGGGGAGGCCTTCCGTGTCAACTTCGCCATCCGCCTGGCCCTTTCGGAGGTGCTGGCTCAGCGCGCCGGGGCGCGTCTGCAGACCCTGATCATTGACGAGGGCTTTGGCAGCCAGGACGCCCTGGGTCGCCAGCGCCTGGTGGAGGCCATCAACCTGGTGCGCCAGGACTTTGCTAAGATTTTAGTCATCACCCACATCGACGAGCTGAAAGATGCCTTCCCGACGCGTATCGAGGTTGAGAAGACAGAGCGAGGCAGCGTGGTGAGGGTGGTTTAGTTGCCATGACGCCCACAGGTATCCTGGTTCTATCTACCCTGGTTCTCCTGGTCGGATTTGCGGTCACTTATTGGATTCACAACCAGTACCACCTCGACATTGTCGTCTCTCCTCCCGTTCCTTCTCCCATCTCCTCCGCCCCCCTCACCTCAATCATTGTACCGGCACGCAATGAGGCGCGCAATATCCGGCGTTGTGTCAGCGCTCTGCTGGCTCAGAGCTATCCCAACTTTGAATTGATCGTCGTCGACGACCGTTCAACCGATGAAACGCCGGAGATTTTAAAGGCGTTTGTACCGCGCCTGAGTATTGTCCAGGGAGAGGAGCTACATCCTGGCTGGGCCGGCAAACCACATGCTCTCGCCCAAGGAGTCGCGGTCGCGCGGGGCGAATGGCTGTGCTTCGTGGATGCCGACACCTTCGCTACGCCGGACCTGATTACTTCAGCTTACATTATCGCCCAGACCCAAAAGGCTGACCTTTTTACGGTCATGACCGCTCAAGAGCTGGGTAGCTTCTGGGAGAAGGTCATCCTGCCGCTGGTCTTCATGGCGCTTTCGGTCGGTTTTTCCCCGCGGCGGGTCAACGACCCGCACAGGCCGGAGGCCGTAGCGAATGGGCAGTTCATCCTCATACGCCGTGCTGTTTATGAGGCTATCGGAGGTTACGAGGCCATCCGTGATCGCATTGTCGAAGATAAAGCCCTGGCAGAGCTGGTCAAAAGGGCTGGCTACCGCCTGGTGATCGCTGACGGGCGCGCTGTGGCGACCACCAGGATGTACACCTCCCTGGCTGAAATGTGGGAGGGTTGGACTAAAAATATCTATCTGGGAATGCAGGATCGGCTGTGGCTATTGTTGATCGGTGCGGTCGTAGGGTTGTTGTCTGCCTTGCTCCTGCCTGCCTTGCTCATAGCGGGCGTTTTGTCGTTCCTGGTGGCTGGTGGCCTGGTAGCAGCAGTCGTTGCCACAGAAGCAGTGATCTTATGGGGCTACCTGCTGTGGATGCGAATCCGGGCAGCCCAGGCTTTTGGGATATCGCCTCTTTACGCGTTCACCCTCCCCCTGGGCGCGCTGGTGTTCACTGCCATGATGGTTACCTCGGCTTATAAGGTACTCTCTCACCAGGGGGTTACCTGGCGAGGTCGAGTTTATCAACCTTAGGAATTTAAACAACGCTGCCGGAGACGGCGAACTTCGCCTTAGTCGTGTGCAGGTTTCGGCTTGGTTCCCCTATTTCTTCTGCCTCGGGTGTGTCGCCTGACTCACCGATTTTAGCGGGCTCGGGTGTATCACTCGCATGGATATTTATATCAGGTTGGATCTCCTCGATGGGCTCAGACATCTCGCTCGGCTTGAGTGCCTCGCCTGGTTGAGATGCCTCGATTGGCTCGGGTTTATCATCCGGCTCTGGGATTGGGGAAGGGAGACCGGGTGCCGGGGTGAGTTCGTGCTCCGGGGACTCTGGGCTCTGAGTGCCGGTGACATCCTCATATATTAAGCCAAAATGAAGGAATACCGTTGCGGTATGTTCCTGACTTGCTTGATTTATGATTATACCGCTCTGATAGAAGCGGAAGTCGGTATACAGACCGTTGTTCTATCAAGGTAGCCGATTTATCAGCTCAAATGTTACGGGCGCTGTCAGGTGAAGTGTGTTATACCTGGGTTGTAGATGATTTTATACACGACCCTTTCCATGGTAAATCCCAGAGACCCAGATAAAAGCCATAGTCTGTTGGGTCAAGATATGTTAATATTAACTGGGGATTTACAATCAAGGACATGAGGAGGATGCCTAATGAGTCGATCCAGCGGTTTCATGCGTTCAATGCGCGTCTTGATCATTGGCCTGGTGGTAGTGCTCATCGTTCTCGGTGCCGCCCTTGTCGTGATGGTGATTGGACATGCGGGAACTGTGGTCGTCCCTGAGCAGATCGATGCCCTGGCGAACAGCACTGATGCCTGTGTGACCTGTCACCGCAAAGCTACCCCGGGGATCGTGGAACAGTTCAGTCATAGCACCATGGCTGAGGCGAAGGTCACCTGCCGAAAATGTCACGAGGTCAGTGCTGATTACCCTGGCGAAGTAGAGCACGAAGGTAGCACCATACTCCCCTCACCGACCGCGGCCAGGTGCGAACAGTGCCATACCAAAGAGGTAGCACAGTACGACCAGAGCCGGCATAGCCTGCCTGCCTGGGTGGCTTTTGCTGGCTCCAAAGACTTGTCCCCCGATCTGATGGCGAAGTACCAGGCTGTTCCTGAAGGCAGCTTTTCTCCGAACAAAGACCGCAATGCCATCGGTGCGATTGAAGGCCCAGAGATCACACGCTTTGCCTGTGAGAGCTGCCATAACATCGGCAAGCCGGCTGCAGATAACTCGATCGGCCAGTGTCAGAAATGTCACCTGCGCCATGAGTTCAGTCTAGAACAGGCTCGTAAGCCCGAGACCTGCAACTTCTGCCATATTGGTCCGGATCATCCACAGTTTGAGATTTACCAGGTATCGCCGCACGGCATTGCTTACGCCACGGGCGGCTCTACCTGGAACTGGGAAGCTGACCCCGGCTCGCTGACCGTGAAAGACTTCCCGGCCCCTACCTGTGCCGTCTGCCATATGAGCGGCTTCGGGAGCACCGGCACCACCCACGACGTCGGTGACCGCCTGACCTGGTTCCTGTTCGCGCCGGTCAGCGAGCGCCGGCCCGTCTGGCAGGATAACAAGATCCGCATGCAGAGCGTGTGTCAGACCTGCCACAACCAGGACTTCATCGACGGTTTCTATCTCGCCGCCGACCAGGAGGTGGGGCGAGTCAATGATTGGGTAAAGCAGAGCGATGCAATGATGGCGCCGTTAAATGAAAAAGGCCTGCTGACTTCCGCGCCATTCGACGAGCCGATTGATTATACTTACTTCGAGCTGTGGCATCACTGGGGTCGCACAGCCAAGTTCGGAACCTGGATGCAGGGTCCGGATTATTCGCAGTGGCACGGCGCATACGAGGTGATCAAAGCCCTGGCCAACCTGCAGGAGATGGTAAACGAGAAGCTGCAGGCAGCAGGGGTAGGGAAATAGCTATGTACCACTTGGCTACTGTATACCCGGCGGTGCGGCGTTTCCGCATCCCTTTTTCTCGCGACCAGATGATGTTGTTGATGATGGCATCCAACGAGCTGCTATTGGGCCTGGAAACTTACCTGGCGCATATGATCAGTGGGACGATCACCCGCTACGAGTGGATCCCGATCATCTTCGGTCCGGTGTCCGGCGTGCTGCTGCTTCTGGCGGGTGCCTTGGCGCTGCGCAAGCGCTCTCTGGCGACAGTTATCGCCAACCTCGTCTTCCTGGCGAGTATCGCCGTGGGATTGTTGGGGGCCTATTTCCATATATATCGCGCCCTCCAGCCCCTGGCGCCAGCCGGAGAACGTGTCTCCATCCCGCTGATCGTCTGGGCGCCGCCACTCCTGGGACCGCTGACCTTCGCCCTGGTCGGCTTGCTGGGCATCAGCTCGGCCTGGATCGAGGATCCGTCCGACAGCGGCAGGCTGTTCCTGCTGGGAGGTCGGCGCATTTCCCTTCCCTACAGCAAGACCCGGGCTTACTTTTTTATAGTCAGCATGGGCAGCCTGGCAACGGTGATCAGCAGCGTGCTTGACCACGCCCGTACGAACTTCACCAACCCCTGGTTGTGGGTGCCGACGGGGGTCGGGTTCTTCGCCACGGTTATCGCTGCGGTGCTGGGTATACTCGATGAGCCGCGCCGCAGCGACGTCTTGACTTACCTGGTAGCGATGATGCTGATGGTTATGGTGGGCGTGCTCGGCACCGGTCTGCACATTGCCCGCAACCTGACCGAACAAGGGACGATTGTGGATGAGCGCTTTATCCGAGGGGCGCCCTTCCTGGCCCCTCTGCTGTT
>CAZPWU010000087.1:0-7740 GCA_964590325.1 uncultured Anaerolineaceae bacterium
TGCCAACCTGGATCATTTTATAAGTCATTGGTGCACCCCTACCATTTCATTAGTGGTTTCACGGGCGATGCGCGTCCACTCGTCCATCCGCTCAGGGTGGTGCTCGACAGTATGGGTATCTTTAAGGATCATCTCCAGCACACACCCGTTAGCCTGTGTCACCTCGAGGGTATGCCGGACATAGCTACGAATGGCTGCCGGGTCAAAGTTACCCACCAGATGCGACGGCTTTGGCTTCCAGGAAAAAATATAATTGCCTTTAAGCTTCTCGGCACAAACATCAACATCCGCAAAAGGTGAGCACGATATGCGCCGGATATGCGGGATGGTAAAGACATCATCGAGTTTCCTGGTCAGGTCCTCGCAGCATCCATATCCTATCAGGCCGAAGGGTTCGAGCAGGCGCTTTTCGTACTGCATCACAAATTCGTTGTGCATCTTCGGCGAGACCTGCGCCAGCTCCTGTGACTCTGCACTGGACCATATATCGCAAGGTCGCACCCGGTTGGGGTCAAAACCCGGCTTCGGCATCTCGTCGGTGTACCCATTCCCCCCTGAGCTGTGGTAAGTGTTATCGTTGTTCAGGCTCAGCAGGTTCAACTCCAGAATCTGCTTCCGTAAGCGGTGATGTCCTTCCTCAAAGAAAGCCATCACCTCATGGACGAAGCCGGGTGCCTCCACCATGTCCATCATCATCTCACCTAGCCCTCTCAGGAAAATATACTGAGATGGAAGATGATAAGAAAGATGGGCAATACCTTTAGGTTTGACGTTTAATATATCGCCAAACAAGCCCTGCATACACTCGACATTAGTCCGGGTAGCCTTCTCGCTATAAATAAGCTCGGGGAAGTGCATCTTCTCTAAGTCAGAGCGGTCTTTAAGCACCGGCTCGATGGCGTAAGCGCCGCGTGCAGTGGTGCTTTCTTTTCGCCGAGGCTCAAGCCCCCAGCCGGTATCTCTAAGCACCGCCAGCTCTACCCACTCTGCCTCTACTACCGTATCATCTTGAAAATGGTGGTAGCTATAGATCCTGGAGCGCAGGTTCATTTCAATTTCGCGGGCCTTGAGGTCCTGGCACTGCATCTCCGACATTGGCAAGAGCTCCTCCCAGGCACCCTCCGGGAAAACCAGCATCATCGGGTACGTCGAGTGAAGACCGTTGTGCTCGACCCACATTTGCTTACGCTTCGCCATGATGGGATCAGCAGCAATCTCTGCCACCTCCTTCGCCAGGCCGCGCAGGATGTTGTGATCATGCGTGGTAAACTCCATCGTCTTCACTCTCCATAAAAAAAGAATATTCGGAAACTCCCCCCACCCCCCAAGGAACGGGGAGATGAGGGCAAAACAATTTACGAACACATTCTAATACAGGCTTATTTCTTAGCAGTGCGAATCGACCGGATGAGATCGAGAACGGTGCGGGTGAGGTCTGTGATGGCGTCGAATCGGCCAGCCGACAGCCATTCCTTGCGCACCAGGTTGCTTCCCATCCCGACCGCGGCTACACCCGCCTCGAACCAGAGGCGCAGGTTCGCCTCGTCCGGGCTTACTCCACCAGTCGGCAAGAGCCGCGTCCACGGTCGCGGAGCCAGGATGGCCTTCACAAAACCCGGTCCCCCCACAGACTCGCCAGGGAAAATTTTGACGATCTCACTGCCCCATTCTTCTGCTGTTGCGATCTCGTTGAGACTCCCACACCCGGGTATATAGGCTACTTTACGGCGGTTGCATAACCGGGCAACGTCCTCACTAAAGGTCGGTCCGACGATAAAGTTAGCTCCATGGGCTAAATAAAGGCCTGCCGTGGGGGCATCCTCCACGGAGCCAACCCCGATGATCAGCTCTGGATACTGCTTAGTAGAAACCTTGACCAGCTCACTGAAGACATCGATGGCGAAGTCGCCGCGGTTGGTAAACTCAAGCACACGGCTGCCCCCTTTGGTTAGAGCCCCTACCACCCCTTTAGATGTCTCCAGGTCACCGCTATAGAAAAGCGGTACCAATCCCCCCTCGATGATCGTGTTTAACACGGTTAGACGGTCGAAGCGAGCCATGCTAAAGTCTCCTTTCTCTCATTAAAGTGATTTTATTATTCATGAGTATTAACCTGGTCGATGGGACTGACGCTCATTGTACCCATTCTCTGAACGCTTATCAAGAAGAGATTTTTGGACTTTAGGATTCCCTGTGGATATACGCACCACGCCAATTCCTGAAGAGCCGATTATTTTATCTTAAAGCTGTTGACAGTATTGATTATTACCGATAATATGAAAAAATGAAAATCGTCATTTTGGAATATTTACCAGGTTTAAATAGGACATAAAGACAGATATCGTGTATCGGCAGTATGACATCATCACCTTTGGAGATATGTGCGTGGACCTTATAGTCAGCGGGTCCGATGTCGTGCTGCGCTTCGGCCAGGTGGAGAAGCTGGTGGACGACTACGTGGTCGAGATGGGTGGATCTTGCTGCATCTTCGCCTGCCAGGCTGCCCGGCTGGGCTTACGGGTCGGCATCCTGGGCCGGGTAGGCGATGACGATTTCGGACGGCTGATCGTGCGCCGTCTGAAGGAGTACGGAGTGGACACACAGCACGTGATCGTAGATCCCGGCCTCAAAACCGGCCTGGGTGTCGCCTTGTGCCAGGGAAACGACCGGGCTATCATGACGTACCCGGGTTCGCTGTGCGCACTGGGACCAGACGATGTCAGCGATGAATTCCTGGCCTCCAGCCGTCATCTGCACCATGGCAGCTTTTTCCTGCACACTGGATTACAGCCTTATATCCCCGATATTTTCCACCGAGCACATATCCTGGGTCTTACCACCTCCCTCGACACCAACTGGGACCCGGAGGAGCGCTGGGACTCGACCCTGGCGGAGACGCTGCCTCTGACGGATATCATACTACCTAACGAGCAGGAAGCTATTTACATCAGCCAGTGCACGAGCTTGAAGGAAGCAGAATCCTGGCTGCACACCCAGGGGGTATCCATCGTGACGGTCAAACGCGGCCCGGACGGCGCCAGGGTCTCTGCTGAGGGGGTAAAAATCGAATGTCATGTTAAACCCGCCACAGGAGGTGACAGCATCGGTGCCGGTGATAGCTTTGACGCCGGGTTCCTGGCTGGTTGGCTGCGCGGACTGCCTCTGGATCAATGTCTGGATATTGCTTGTGCTTGCGGTAGGTCAGTCGCCAGTGCAGCCGGTGGTCTGAACGGGCAACCCACCTGGGAGAATATCAGACCATGAATGAATTAACATCCCGCCAACGTATGCTTCGAGCCATCAGCCTCCAAGGGACGGACCACATCCCGTGCTGCTTTATGAGCTTCACCGCCCTGCGCAAGCGCTTCAATGATAACCTGTACGAGGTCGTTAAAACCGAGCGCGCCATGGGCCTCGACGCGATGCTCTTCTTCCCAACCGCTTCTCGCCCACAACGTCCGGAGCATCCGGACTTGCGCGGCCTGCCGGTGCGCTTCCATTCTGCGGTGAAAATGAATGAATGGCGCGAAGTGGTCAAGGGTGGCTATGACCTCCTGCACAAGGAGTATACCACCCCCGGTGGGAAGCTGAGCACCTGTGTACGCCTGAGCGAAGATTGGCCTCACGGGGAGCATATCCCCTTCGTCGACGACTACCAGGTGTCGCGCGCCGTAAAACCGCTCATCACCAGACCTGAAGAGCTGGAGGCCCTCCAATATTTCCTGCTCCCACCTCAAGAGCAGGATATCGCCCAATTCAAAATGGAAGCTCAGGAGGCCCTTACGTTTGTTGAACAGCACCAGGTCTTGCTGGCAGGAGGCTGGGGCATCGGGATGGACATGGCCAACTGGCTGTGCGGTATGGAAAACCTCATGATCCTGATGATGGAGCAACCGGAGTTTGTGTATGGATTATTAGAGATGATCTATATCTGGAACAAAAACCGCATGGAGGTAGTGCTCTCGGCGCCGATAGATCTGTACATACGCCGGGCGTGGTACGAAGGCTGCGATTTTGTTACACCTCGTTTCTACCAAAGCGTTATTTTGCCCCTGCTGAAGGCTGAGGTAGAGCTGACCCATGAGCACGGGGCTAAGTTCGGCTATATCTGTTCGAGTGGTACGAAGCCGATGCTGGACTTCTATACCGAAGCCGGCATTGACGTCTTGATCGGTATTGACCCCATTGAGGGTACGCACACCGACATGCCCATGATCAAGGAAAAGCTGGGTAAGCGGGTATGCCTGTGGGGAGGTGTATCGGGCGCTGTTACGGTCGAAAGGGGCACTGAGGCCGAGGTCCGTTTAGCTGTCCGGCATGCCGTGAAAACGCTTGGTCCCGATAATTTTATACTATCGCCGGTTGATAACATCACAGTCGATGACCCGTTGACCTGGCACAATATCGACATTTTCATCGACGAGTGGCGGAACCACTGGGAGGTGGTGAGTCTTTTCCAGTGACTCTTCCAAACGCCGCAAAATAAGCCTTATAACCCATCCGGCGGCTCTACCGGCACGTAGGTCATGGCAAAGAACCCCCGCACATTCCAAGAAGACTGCTCACCCACCCACTGAGTACACTTTAACCCTGGCGTCCCTGCATTGTCCACTGTAACTGGTTCTGCCCTGATGACGACATCATCCTCACACGGGTAGTTCGGGTCATAGATATGGACGTCAACCCCTCCATCGGATCGTGGAGTGTAGCCAATGGCTAGCACCTGGTGGTTGTCCCAGATCTTTTGCATGATCTCGATGGGATTACCAGCCCTCTCATATACCAGAGCGATTAAGACAGCACGCTGGTTGTCAATGGCTGCTTTAATTTTAGCGAACTCATCGTGGGTCAGCTTCCAGGTGCCATTGACGGTATCATCTGGTAGCACCGTCCATTTAGCCACCTTGACAACCGAAGAACCGAACGAACCGAATGAATCAATCGAACGTTTGAAGAGATACTGCTGCAAAGGCGACCCCTGGTCTGGTACGGTCGTAGCCTGGGGGATAGCCTTCCCGGCAAGGTAAAAATCATAGGCTGACGAGGACATACCGCCGCACAAGCCATAATTGCTGGTCACATCTGGATGACCCGGCAAGGCAGGTACCGAGAAAGGCAGGGGGTAACCTGGGAAGTTATTAACGAACTTGAATCCCTGCTGAGAGGGGACGAAATTCAGCGGACAAATCTCTGGAAGCTGGAACTTATATTGAAACGTCGCTAATGGAGCCGTATATACGCAGGGCTGCTCGTTGAAGGTGTAACGAAACTGTAGATAGGGCTGCAATGTGTCTGAGAAATCAGGCAAGGAGATGGTTTGGGGTCCATCTGACCAGCTAAAAAGGTGGCTGAATGGACCAGTAAGTTGGATCGTGGTGTAATCCTGAGCTTGACCTGGATTATAAGTGACGGTGAAATGACCGTTGGCATCCGATAAGCCAGGGGTCACTGTGAGGTCATCGTCCGTTTTACCGGGGGCGTCTTTGTCAAAAACGCGCACCTCCACGCTGCTTGCTGATACGTCGTTAGTAAACAGGACCCTGCCTGCGAAGTTGATTGCCATAGGTTTACCCTTTCTTTAACATATATCCCACTGAATAATTACCCACTCTTGTGATACCCCATCAACCATAATTAATGGGAGTAGTTTTATCTAATTGTACCAAATATTTGAGCTTATGGTCGGGGTATCTCAGAGCTTCCAATCTGCCGTAGCTATAGCCAACTCGTCCGCGTTAGCCTGGATCTTCTTTAAGGAAGTAATCACATCATCAATACCCTTTCGTCCAGCGCGGAAAACACATTCGTCCAGCCAGACCCCCTCACGCTCCCCGGCTCGTTCGGCTTCCGGAAAGCTCTTCTTGCTGTAGTCAAAGTATACCGGGTAAGCGCTCGGTACCGGTAGCCTGGAGAGGCCGGGTTGGAAGAGGTCGTAGCGGTGCATCGGTGAGTAACCATCCTCGCTGGGGATGCCTTCAGCCTGCAAAACGGCAGCGACGACCCGGTTGGTGACTTTGAATACCTGAGGATCGATGGCAAAGATGAAACGGTAGAAAGAACGGGTGGTCTGACGCGGGTCGCGACGCAGCAGGCGCACACCGGGCACTTCGCTCAGGCTTTCTTCCAGGTATCCCAGCATCTCGGCGCGTTGGCGAACCTGCTCGGGGAAGCGCTCAATCGCCACATTCCCCAGCGCAGCCTGGAGCTCAGCCATGCGGAAATTGGCTCCCATGGTAAATTGCTTCTGCTCTGGGTCAGCCGGGCGACCGCAGTTAATGATACTGGCAGCTTTCTGGGCCAGTTCCTGGGTTCGGGAGAGCAACACCCCACCCTCGCCGGTAGTCAGGATCTTGGATGACTGCAGGCTGAAAGAGCCGAAGTGACCGATCGTACCGGCCCCGCGGCCGCGCCATTGTGCCCCATGGGCATGGGCGCAGTCCTCGATGACGGTCAGGTTGTGTTGTTCGGCGATCTCCATCAGCGCATCCATATCCGCCATGTGCGCCCCCAGGTGGACGGGGATGATAGCTCGAGTGTGGGAGGAGATGGCAGCTTCGACCGCCTTGGGATCGATACAGTAATTACCCGGGTCTACATCTGCCAACACCGGGATCGCCCCGGCTGCCATGGGTGCCGCGGCAGTGGCCTGGAATGTCAGCGCCGGGATAATTACCTCATCCCCCCAGCCGATATCGGCCGCGCGCAGGGCGACTTCCATGGTAATCGTGCCGTTCGCCATCAGGACGGGGTAGCCTCCGCCCTGCAGCTCGGCAAAGCGTCGGGCAAATGCCGCTGACTGTGGACCGGGATAGGGGAAACCGCCCCAGTTTCCGGATTTCACAACCTCCGTCACCGCCGCGATATCGCGGTCATCCCACACTGGCCAGGAAGGATATGGCTCGGAGCGGACCTTCTCTCCACCTAAGATGGCTAATTTAGACATCGTTACAACTCCTTACTTGTTTTGGGATGACCGGATCAAATCGAGCGTCGAATCGATCAATTTTTGACGCAATTCGTTGCCCTGGACCCCAGCCACCTCCATCCCCAGTAAGACTCCACCGACCACAGGAGGGGCACTCAGGTGGACAAAGCAGGCTCTGGAGGCCTCCTGCAGCACGGTCTGCTTGAGCGGTTCAATCAGCATCGGTCCACCCTTAAACAGGCTTCCGATCAGGACGACCTCAAACTCCAATACCTGTATCTCCAACTGACGGATGACGGCGATGACCGACCAGCCTAATTCTCGCCCTAACCAGGCGATGATCTCTCGGGCAACCGGGTCGCCGTCGTTAGCCACCTGGAATACCAGCCGGGCAGCATCCGGGTGGAAAGTGTACCACCTGAGGGCAAGACCCTCGATAAATTGATCGAGGCTGTCAGCACCGACCAGCTTTAAAAAAGCCGGGGTAAGCTGTGTGGGAGGGCCGCGGCGCGACCACTCATGGGAAATAGCTCTGATAGCCTGTGCAACCAGGTCACCTGCCCCGCCATGTTCGCCAAAAGGATCCCCACAGCCGGTAATCCAACCTACGCGGCCATTGCGGTCACGCCCCCGGCAGTTGGTGCCGGTGCCAGAGTCGATAGCCACTCCCCATCCCTGGCTGGTTCCGGCGATTAACCCGATGAAGACGTCGTTGACCGCTTCCACCGGGTATGCCAAGCCCAGCGTAGCAATGGCCTCCAGGGTTGGCTGCCGCTCAGAGGGGAAATCATAGCCGGCAACTCCAAAACCTGCCC
>CAZPWU010000088.1:0-7736 GCA_964590325.1 uncultured Anaerolineaceae bacterium
TATCCCCAGCGCCACCCCGGTGATCTCCTGCCTGGTCCACACCGCCCTCGAGGGTGGACACCTGACCCTGCGCGGCGGCCCAGGCACACAATACCCCGCCCTGGCCTGGCTGGACGAGGGGCAGGCCATCACCCTCACCCAGCCCATCACCGGGACGTGGGTGCATCTGCCCGGTGGCTGGGCCAATTCCCATCTTCTGGAATGCGGGACGGAGAAGTGAGATATGGCAGCGACCCTCCTATTAATCATCCTGGGGGTGGCGATATGGCTTGCCTTTATGGGGATGGCTGTCGCTTTAGTCATCCGACCCGACAGTGTGCGGATAACCGAGCGGTTCCTGTGCCCACCGGGCACCGAGATGAAAGTTGAAAGAAAGGTCAAAGCTCTCCTGCTACTTTGGGGGATGTTCTTTGTGGCTTCTCTGCCAATCTCCGACGGCTGAAGTACGCCGTTCTATCGTCCTGTTATTCCAAAGGTGGATAACACAGGCGGGTTAGGCTTTGGTAGGTTATTTCTCCTGTACCAGGAACCACTGATATAACTCATCCATCCCATAGGCATGGGAGCTCGACTGCTCGTGTCCCTCCCCTGGGAACAGCGTCAGCCTGACATTTCCCCCACAGCGCTTCAGGGCGTCGACGATGTTTTTAGCGAAAGTGGGCGGGACAATCATGTCCGCCTCACCCTGTAAGTCCCACACCGGAACGTCCCGCAGGACACACATATTTTTCGGGGCCACATACCAGCTCCCGACCGGCGCCAGCGCGGCAAACTGCTCGGGGTGGGCGATCCCCAACGCTCAGACGCCGTCACCGCCTATGCTGAAGCCGGTAATGAGCCAATTTTATAACTGGCGCAGACCAGCGGATAGAGTTACAATTGGCGAAGGCATGGTTCTGAGTGGGCCTTTATTACCCCAATTTGAGCCATGCCTTTCTACGTCACGACTTTATAAGTACCAGGGGCGTCAGTCCTTATTGGGAGAGAGAAGCTGCATGACAACCCATCCGCTGGTCGCAACTTTAAAGGGCCTCAAGGGAAACGCACGCGGGTGTGTCCTCACCGAACCTCTTTGGGGGATTCCGTACAACCTCTACGCCCCATATGTCTCCTTATACATGCTGTCCCTCGGCTTGAAAGACAGCCAGATCGGTCTGATCGCCAGTATCGGATTGTTCTTCCAGATCTTGACTGCTTCGTTCAGCGGCATCCTCACCGATAAATTGGGGCGCAAGAAAGCCACCCTTATATTCGATTTATTATCCTGGAGTGTTTCCTGCCTGATCTGGGCCGTCGCTCATAATTTCACCTATTTTGTGGTCGCCGCTATTATTAACAGCTTGTGGCGTGTGCCATGCAATTCCTGGATGTGTTTGCTGGTCGAGGATACCGATCCCGGTCTATTGGTGGACATTTACTCGTGGATTTATATCGCCGGCTTATTGGCTGCTTTTTTTGCCCCCTTCGCAGGGCTGCTGATCAGCACTTTTTCACTCGTCCCTACGATGCGCGGGTTGTATCTCTTTACCTTCGTGATGATGACGGCTAAATTCCTTATTATGAATAGGATGGTCACCGAGACGCGCCAGGGGCGCGTGCGTATGGCGCAGACCGAAAACCAGGGGCTTCTGACATTAGTCAGTGAATATAAAGGGGTTTTAAAGCTCATCCTGAAGACCACTCCGACACTTTATACAATTGGCATCATGCTGGTCTTGAGCACCGGCCTAATGATTAGCGGCACGTTCTGGTCAATCCTCGTTACAGAAAGACTGCACATCCCGCCGCAGGACCTGGGCCTGTATCAATTGGCCCGTTCAGTGATCATGCTGTTATTCTACTTCCTCGTGATGCCGCGCCTCAGGGGGATAGACTTCAAGAAGCCCATGCTGGTTGGATTTATTGGCGCGATGATCAGCCAACTGGTGCTGATCACGATCCCGGAGGGAAGCTACTTTCTCTTGTTGGTCAGTATTTTATTTGAGTCCTGCAGCCTGGCGGCGGTCAATACCTTGACCGACAAAATGATCGTCGTCACGGTCGATGAGAAAGAAAGGGCCCGGATCATGGCGGTCATCTACGTGGTCGTGATCCTTTGCACCTCGCCTTTCGGCTGGATCGCCGGAAACTTATCCGAGATCAACAAGATTCTTCCTTTTATCTTAAGAATTATCTTGCTCGCAATCGGCGGATTGCTGACCTACCTAGCCGCGAGAAGCACTAAAACGAGCGCTGAACCTCTGGAAGTCGCGAGTGTATCCTGAAAGTTCACCTTTTCACGATTCGTGGTATAGTTTAAAATGGTCATTCCTTTCGAACTAGTTCAGATCAAGCATCTGTTTACCAAACTTGCATTGGATGTCATGAGTAATTTAACTACCAAATGATCCATGAATAGTAAAAAGGGAATTACACCAGGCCCAGTAAACAAATATATCCACCCAATCCCCAGGAGAATGTCGCTATGAACTCTAAAATCCGCGTTGGTATCATTGGTGTCGGTCAAATTGGTAAACATCACCTGAAGAGTTACCAGGATATAGAGGAAGCCCAGGTCGTCGCTATCTGCGATATCGATGTGCCGGAACTGAAGCGAGTCTCCAAGCTCTATCACATCGATGATACCTACATAAACTTCAGGGACCTCCTGAAGCGCGACGATATTGATTCAGTGGATGTATGCCTCCACAATAACTTGCATATGCCGGCGACGGTAGCGGCCTTGGAAGCTGGCAAGCACGTTTACTGTGAAAAACCGATGGCGGGGACCTATATCGATGCGGTGACCATGTACCGCACAGCCCAAGAGCAAGGGCGGAAATTAGCCATCCAGCTAAACACCCTGTTCTCCAAAGAGACCAAAGCCGCCAAGGCGCTCATTGACCAGGGGATGTTGGGTAAGCTCTACCACGCCCGCTCGACCGGTTTCCGCCGCAGAGGCCGGCCTTATGTGGATGGGTATGGAAAAATGCAGTTTGTGCAGAAGGATGTCGCCAGCGGTGGCGCGCTGTACGACATGGGCGTCTACCACATCGCCAATATGCTGTATCTCATGGGCAATCCGGAAGTCCTGCGCATCTCGGGCAAGATCTACCAGGAAACCGATATGGATGCGACCCGCCGTGAGCTCAGCGGCTATAACGTGGAGGAACTGGGCGTTGGGTTTGCCAGGCTGCAGGATGGGATCACGCTCGATATTATTGAGGCATGGGCTATCCACCTGGACCAGTTCGAAGGCTGCAGCGTGGTAGGGGCGAAGGGTGGCATCCGGCTGGATCCTTTCGGTTACTACCAGAGCATCGGGGACCTGGACCTGTACACCTCGGTAAACCTGGACGATTTTGACGGGCGGCTGCATGATCTGCGTGAGAACGCCGATGCGTACAACAGTCCCCAGCGCCACTGGATTGCCGCCCTCCGGGGGAGGGTGGAGCTGATGCCAAGCGCCGAGCTCGCCTTGAAAACGATGCTGATCTCGGAGGGCATCTATCTCTCGGACCGGCTGGGGCGCGAGGTGACGGCTGAGGAGGTGAAGACGCTGTCGCAGTCTACAGCCGTCAAACTCTAGGGACGGGAAAGAACAATATGACGTTGAGGAGAATATCATGAACATCTCAGTTGCTTCCTACTCCTTCCACGGCCTCCTGGAAGAGGGTAAGATGGATCTGTTCGGCTACCTGGAAAGCTGCAAATACCGCTATCATCTACAGTCAGCCGATATCTGGAACGGGATTATGGTCAGCACTGCCGATGATTATCTCGCCAAGGTTAAAGAGGCTCTGGATGAACGTGAGCTGGTCCTGGCGAACCTGTGCGTCGACGATGCGCACATCTGGGAAGATGTGCTGGACCTCAGAGAACGGAACTATCGTAATGCGCTGGCCCATCTGCATGCAGGCGAGGTGCTAAAAGCCAGGACTGTCCGTATCGACGCGGGGGTGCAGGCAGCCACCTTTACTGACGAGCAGTTCGATTGGATCGTCAAACGCTACAAGGAATACGCCCAACGCGCGTTCGACAATGGCTATAAGGTCGGCCCGGAAAACCACTGGGGCGCCGAAGTGGTACCCGAAAACATGCAGCACATCTGCGAGGCGGTGGACCACCCGGGCTTCGGCATGCTGCTCCACTTCCGCGGCAACCCCGGCGATAAAGTGATGGCCCCTTGGGCAATGCACACCCATATTTCCTGGCAAATCACCGAGAGCTGCCTGGAAGAAAGCATGACGATGCTGCGCAGCGCTGGCTACCAGGGTTATTGGGGGGTTGAACACCACTCGGGGCAGTATGAATATGCTCGAGTTGCCGTCCAGCTCGCCAAAGTGCATGAGGTGCTGACCCGCTGGTAAATCTAACGAGATAGCACAACGCTATGGATACAGAGAGCCGAATGAAGATAATCGACCAGGTCATCGCTGGTGGGCCATTTCAAGCTTCCTGGGAATCTCTAAAGCAGTACACTGTCCCTACATGGTACGCGGATGCCAAGTTCGGCATCTTTATTCATTGGGGGGTCTATTCAGTCCCTGCCTTTGGGAATGAGTGGTACCCACGTAATATGTATATTCAGGGCTCCGAGGAGTTCAAGCACCACGTCGAGACCTACGGACCACAGTCCCAGTTCGGCTATAAGGACTTCATCCCTCAGTTCACTGCCACGGAGTTCGACGCCGATGAGTGGGCGGGATTGTTCAAGAAATCCGGTGCCATGTATGTCGTCCCCGTGGCAGAGCACCACGACGGCTTCGCCATGTACGACTGCAGCTATTCGGAATGGAATGCGGTGAAGATGGGCCCGAAGCGCGACATCATCGGCGAGTTGGCTGCTGCCGTCCATAAGCAAGGGCTGGTCTTCGGACTCTCAAGCCACCGCGCTGAGCACTGGTGGTTCCTTAATGGGGGCATGCAGTTGGATTCGGATGTGCAGGACCCGCGCTACAGCGATTTCTATGGCCCGGCACAACCCAAGGAGACACAGCCTGATCAGGCATACCTCGATAACTGGCTATTGCGCACCTGCGAACTGGTCGACAAGTATAAACCGCAACTGGTCTGGTTCGATTGGTGGATTGAAGAACCTGCCTTCGAGGCGTACAGACAAAAGTTCGCCGCTTATTATTACAACCGCGGGGTGCAGTGGAAAAAAGGCGTGGCTATAAATTATAAAAACCAGGCTTTTCCGGAGGGCAGCGCCGTTTATGACATTGAACGTGGGCAGCTGGCAGGTATCCGTCCGATCTTATGGCAGACCGATACCGCCATATCCAAAAACTCGTGGGGCTACGTAAAGAACCAGGACTATAAGACCGCGGAGGCTCTGGTGGATGACCTGGCGGATATCGTCAGCAAGAATGGTGTTCTTCTGCTGAATGTTGGGCCGCGCCCAGACGGCACCATCCCGGAGCCGGAACAACAGATCCTGCTGGAGATAGGTGAATGGTTGGCGGTCAACGGCGAGGCCATTTACGGCACGAACACCTGGAAGGTTTACGGCGAAGGGCCTACGCAGGTCAGTGAAGGCTCGTTTGCAGACACCAAACGACCACCCTTTACCGGAGAGGATATACGCTTTACGACCAAAGGCGAGGCACTCTATGTAATCATTTTAGCCTGGCCCGGTGAGCAGGTCACGGTCAAGTCATTGCGAACGGCCTCGCCGCTTTGGGATAAAGAGATCAGCGGTGTCAGCCTGCTCGGGCATAAGGGACTGCTGGAGCGGTCGCGCGACGAAAGCGGCCTGACCATCCGCATGCCCGACCGCAAGCCCTGCAAGCATGCCTTCGTCTTGAAGATAACCGGCCGCTGATGACTCAGCGGAGCCACATACGTTGTAGAGCTTTTCAAAGATTTTATCAGGCGCTTCACACAGGCAAGGAGTGCCGGTGAAAAGATGCTACTGATTGACAACTTGATCCACAGCTTTCACTGGAATACGAAGTATGGACCCACGCGCACGACGGGTGTGAATTTGATCGAAGGGAAATACCATGAAGTGGTCGATTTTCTCGATAGCCTCACTTACGGAGACGATAGCACTCCAGGCACGCACAAGATCCACCTGGAATGGCGGGGGAAGATTAACGACACCGCGACATCCTGGGGCGATGAACGGTTGAAAAGGCCTCAAGAATGAGGACTCCTAAGTGCAATATTCGGAGGTAGAGCCTTGATCATCGAAGGGATAGATCATTATCGAGTTATGGAACCCTTATTCGAAGGGATCCGGGTCATGCTCTCTTACCGAGGAGAGAGGTATTCACCGGAATATGTGCAGGGTATCTCTGGAGCAGCTTTTCGCATTGCCGGCATCTGTCCCTGTGCACCCACATGCAGCAGTGCCATGGCTCCTCAAGACCTGGTTCGGGTGTTTGGGTATGAGATTGCACACATACCGCTGTCCGGCGAGGGGGTTGACCCCAAACAGCGGATACATGAGGTGATTAAGCGCGTTAAGGATGAAATTCGGTCCGGACGACCCGTGCTCGTCTGGCACGCCTTTACAAACGCCGAATGGGATGTGGTGTGCGGGTTTGAGGATGTCGATAAACAGTTCTTCGGCCGCGGCTCCTATGTCGGCTTGGTGGTTTATGCGAGGGCTCACCAGATGCGCATGATCGAGTGCCTCAATATCAGCCCGGCTATGGGTGCCATTTTTATCGGGGAGAAAAAGAGTGAGTTCAGACGATCGGGCGTTTCTGGGCCTTCGAGTACCCGCATCCGCATTCGAAACCGACTAGCTTGTTCTTGTGCACTATTTTCTTCCAGTGTTTCGCTCTGCAAATGTTCTTCTGTTTATGAATTTCCCACAATGCTCTGACTTCTTCGCTGGTCATTGGCGCGTAACGTTTTGCCGATGTGAAATACCATGAGGCGTAAACCGCGAAAGAGACCCACAAAGAGGGAAGAAGCAACGTATACAGTGTCGTGGCTTCCAACATTCTCGCACCTTCTAGCTGGTCGTTACAGATTTGACTTTGAACACTGGTCTCAGGTTCCCGCTGTTACTGATCGCGACCCAGTCGGCTTGCATATCTATCAAGATTACTGTCGTGCTGGCATTTTTGATCTCAAAGTGGGCGATGATGTCTATTTTTCCCGATGGAACGTGAAGATCAGTCCAGTTGCCATCTGGATAGGTAGCATTGGCCTGCCTAACGGTCATCCTCATCTTAGTATAGTTACCAGGAGGTACCGGCGAATTTGTGATTGTCTCGGTTATGTTTTGGAGGGCCAGCAAGTCAAAGCTTATTTCGCTTACGTTACCCACAAAGGGCAGACTTATCTCGCCTGTGTCATTGAGGATCGAGAAACTGTCGACCGTCACGTTCAGGTGAGTGAGATTTACTGGAGCGTCGGTGAACAAGACAATCAGTGATCCTGTTTGCGTCTTTGTTTCAGGTGAAGTCGTTCCAGGGAATTGTACTCCTGACACGAATAGTCCAGCGACGATCATCAGAGATATCAGAACTCCTGCGAGTGCGTAGAGAACGATTTTTCCTGTTCCGTTCATGTGACCACCTGAGAATTGCATTGTAAATCGCGGGATTAAAGACAATGTTTTTGAACACTCCGTTCAAATATTTGAACGCCTTTTTGCATCATCCACAGCTCGGAAACGCTTATCCCTTGAGAGAGAAACTAGAAAAAGATAGCCCGAAGGAAAAAAAATGAAACCTTTCCGCAATCCAAGGGTCAAAATCTGCTGCATAGGCAACGTCAACGAAGCATGGCTTGCC
>CAZPWU010000089.1:0-7710 GCA_964590325.1 uncultured Anaerolineaceae bacterium
CCCGTTTACTTCATATCGCTGGTTATTTCGTACTGCCAGGATTACTAGATACCCGGCTTTTAGATACGCTTAAAACTGCACAATCCGACGGATTAATCACAACCCTCGACGTAGTAAACTCCCCTCGGATGGAGATCCCTGATCTGTTATGGCCTTGCCTGCCATATCTGGATATTTTTTTATGCAATGCACATGAGGCGTGGCGATTAACTGGTCAGGACGATCCTATATTAGCGGCAAGGAAACTCCGGTCCCAGGGTGCGCGTGCGGTTATTATTAAATTAGGAGATAAGGGATGTTGGTTAGATTATGCAGACAAACCCGACCGTATCCCTTCTTACCCTGTTGAAGTGGTTGATACGACCGGTGCGGGTGACGCGTTTGCCGCGGGTTTGATAGCAGCACTGCTCAAAGGAAAGGATCTCCCATCGGCGTGTAAGGATGCCAATGCAGCCGGGGCGCGTATTGTTCAAAGGTACGGCGCGGTTTCCGGGTGGTTTTAAAAGACAGATCATTTTGATGGTATGATGGTTGTAACATCCCATATTAGATAAATGGTTGGATTGCGCCTCGATATATATATTTGTTAAGTATCCGGAGGCTTTTATGTTCCGTAATATCTTAATCAGCAGTTTTTTATGTATTGTGGTGCTGGCAGGTTGTGTTTTACCAAGTCCACCCCCGAGTGAAGTGGCAGGTTCAAAAACACCAGTGATAACGATACCACCTTTACTTACCCATCAACCACCTGCCACTACAGAACGCGTTATCTCCACACCTTCTTCAACATCAATGATTCCTACACAAATCATACCGTCTGAGACTGCATCTGAATCCTTACCAACTTCACCCCCACCTGCGCCAACCGCAATACCGGCATATAAGATACTTGGATATTGGTATATGCTCCAACCTGGGACACCCCAATCGATGATGAACTTTACGCATACAGATCTGGGCTGTAATTGGCTCGGGGTTGGAGGTCAGGCCTTTGGCTTTAATAATACCCCAATGAAACAGTTGGTTGTGGAAATTGGCGGTTCGCTGGATGGTCAGGCAGTAAGCCAATTAACCTTGACAGGTTCTTCGCCGTTATTGGGTGAGGGAGGGTATGAATTTACGCTTGTAGAACATCCGGTTGGATCCTCTGCTTCTGTATGGTTGCAGTTATCTGACCTTAATGGCAATAAAATATCAGATAAGATTTATCTAAATACTTACGCAGACTGTGATAAAAATTTCATATTAGTAAATTTCATAAAAGTCGATACTACCAGATTTTTCCAATACTATTTTCCCTTCATCTTTAATAATTCTACGGGGTCTTCGTAATAAGCGATTTATCATAATAAGTTTGCCATGACTATAATTGATCACTTTGGGATTTTAGCCCCGATTTATGATCGTGTTATTAAGACTGGAGATTCTCACAAGCTAATGGTTTTAACAGGTTTACCAGCTCAGGGACGATTGCTTGATGCTGGCGGTGGGACAGGTCGGATAGCACAGGTTGTAAAAGGTAAAATCACACAAGTTGTCGTAGCCGATCTCTCGATAGGGATGCTTCGCCAGGCAGCAGCTAAAAATGGTTTACAGACAACATGCGCGCAAACAGAGGCATTACCCTTTCCTGACGGAACATTCGATCGTGTAACCATGGTTGATGCAATGCATCATGTTTACGATCAAGTATCTAGCGCACTAGAATTATGGCGTGTCTTAAAACCTGGTGGGCGGATTGTGATTGAAGAACCCGATATCCGCTTTTATGTTGTGAAAATTACTGCACTAATTGAAAAGCTGGTTCTGATGCGCAGCCATTTTATACCCCCATCTAAAATTAAAGCCTTATTTGGTTATCCTGACGCCCATTCTCAGATAATCCAGGAAGGATATACATCCTGGGTCATTGTAGATAAGCTAGGGTCAACAGATACGAGGGAGCATCTCCCCGGTTAACATATCGACAACTCGCGTGCTACCGATGGAGGTTTTCATTAAGACACGTCCTTGGGGTTCTGAGCAAATCTCACCAATTATAACAGAGTCTGCACCATAATGTTGATTTCGCATAGTCATTAACACCTGATGAACATCTTCCTGAGCTAAAACCACAATCAGTTTACCCTCATTTGCCACATATAAAGGATCAAACCCAAGTAATTCGCAGACCGAATTAACCGCCGGCTTGATAGGAATAGATTCCTCTTGTACTACAATCCCAACCTGAGATTGCCGTGCGATCTCGTTAAGGCTGGTTGCCAGGCCTCCACGTGTCGGATCGCGCATTACATGAATTCGGTTGCTGGTTTGTAAAATGGCTGCGATCAAATGATTTAACGGTGCGATATCGCTCCGGATATCCGTTTCAAAACCCAGGTCGCCGCGCGCTCCGAGGACGGCTATACCATGGTCGCCGATGGAGCCTGATAAAATGACTACATCTCCGGGTATGGCTCTGGCGCCCCCAATCTCGATCCCATTTTGAATTAAACCTATCCCCGTTGTGTTTATATATAGACTGTCAGCTTTCCCTTTTTGCACCACTTTCGTATCACCTGCTACGATTAATACACCAGCTTCTTCAGCAGCAGATCGCATGGAAGCGATTACTTTCTCGAGGGTTTCTATATCTAATCCTTCTTCAAGGATAAAGCCAGCGGTCAGGTATAGTGGTCGAGCTCCCATCATGGCGACATCGTTTACGGTGCCACACACAGCCAGGCGACCGATGTCTCCTCCCGGGAAAAATAAAGGCCAGACGACATGTGAATCAGTACTGATGGAAAACCGGTTTTTGTTTACTTCGATAACGCCTCCATCATCCCCAGCCCTTAAAATAGGGTTATCTAATAGTGGTAAAAATAACTCTGTGATCAGCTCATGCGACATCCTGCCACCACTACCATGACCCATTACAATTTGGTTACCATGTGTCAGAGGCAGCGGGCAAATTGGACTTTCGATTGTCACTTGTTCATCATTGCTCATTTTTTTAAACCATATCGGTAATATGCTGCACAAGCTCCCTCTGAAGATACCATTGTCGCACCAAGTGGATGCTCTGGTATACATTGCGTGCCAAATGCCGTGCATTCGAAGGGCTTTTTTACCCCCTGGAGAATTAAACCAGCAATACAGACAGGTGATTCTTCGGGTTTAATTCCACTGATCGGAAAACGGGTCTCTGCATCAAATTCGGAAAATTCTGACTTTAAACACCAGCCGCTGGCTGGAATTGTACCAATACCGCGCCACTTGCGGTCACATTCCATAAATACCTGGTTAATTACTACCTGCGCAGGACGGTTCCCTTCAAGGGTTACCACGCGTGGATAAGCGTTCTCGACCTGGTGGCGACCTTGCTCTAACTGGTGGACTACCATCAGGATACCCTGGACAATGTCCAGCGGTTCAAATCCGGTAACAACGATGGGTACTCTGTACTGTTCGGCGATAGCAGGATATTCCCAGTAACCCATAACTGTACACACATGACCGGCTGCCAGGAACCCTTGTACACGGTTATAGGTTGAGCTTAGAATTGCATGCATTGCTGGAGGGACGCGCACGTGCGATACAAGTACACTATAATTTTTCAGACCAAAAGAGCTCGCTTGCAGAACGCTCATAGCGTTAGCCGGGGCTGTGGTTTCAAAACCGATGGCGAAAAAAACAACCTGTTTATCAGGATTTTGTTTGGCGATTGTTATTGCATCTAGTGGCGAATAGACCACGCGCACATCCCCTCCGGAGGCGCGCACGGAAAATAAATCGCGGTCTGTACCTGGAACGCGCAGCATATCCCCGTAGGAAGTGAATATCACATCTGGGTGCGATGCTATCACCAGGGCTTTGTCGATCAGTTCGAGTGAAGTTACGCAAACCGGGCAGCCCGGACCATGGACTAATTCGATTTCTGGGGGAAGCAGTTGGTCTAGACCATAACGCATTATTGCATGTGTCTGACCACCGCAAATCTCCATAATTACCCATGGCTGGGAAACGGTTCGTTTAATTTCAGCCAGGACGCCTTTTACCAATTCAGCTTCACGATATTCGCTTATATATTTCATAACATATTTTAATGTTGATTACTCATGTAGATAATAAACTCAGGACTCATCCTGTAGAGTATTAGTAATTTCTTTATTCAAGTCTGAAATATCGCGGAGTAAACGCAGTGTCTCCTGAGCTTCATCCTCATCAAGCAGGTTTAGTGCAAAACCTACATGGATGACCGTATAATCACCTACTTTTGCTTCGGGAACATATGCCAGACAAGCCTCGCGGATAGCACCCCCAAAATCTATTTTCCCCATTTTAAGATCACCAGTTTCGTATATCTCTATAATTTTACCGGGGACAGCTAAGCACATTGTTGCTTTCCTCCTTTTGGAAAAAGGTGTGCCGCGATTGCCGCTTGGCCGAGCGAGACCCCGCCATCATTCGGGGGGACCATACTATGGATATAGACCGTAATATTTGCCATGTTTAGTAATTTCATTGTCTTGGTTAATAAAGTTATATTTTGCCAAACACCACCGCTCAAGGCTATAGCGAGTGGACCATACAGATTTCGCATAGCCAGTACCACCTCATAAACCATCTCCGCAACAGCATTATGAAAACGCGCCGAAATAACAGAAACAGACAAGCCCTCCTTGAGATCAGCCACAATTGAATAGATCAATGGAGTAGGATCGATGATATATTGATAAGACGGGGTAGATAGCGGGTCATATAAATCGCGAATCTCGAAATGATAAGCGTTTATTTCATTTGGGTCTACTAACGCTTCCAATTCAATAGCAGCCTGGGCTTCATAGTTTACTTTTTGCCTTACACCTGTTAAGGCAGCTATGGCATCAAACAACCTACCCATACTGGAAGTAAACGGAGAATTCAGCCCAGATTGGATTTGCTGTCGAAGAACTTTTAAGTTTTGAGTGACTGATTGAATACTATGGATCGCATATTGGACCGGAGGTAAGTCCTTTTCCCAATCTATGCCGGCTTGAGTGAGCCAGGATAAGGCAATCCTCCAGGGATCGCGAATCGCCGCGTCTCCTCCCGGAAGTGGTATATAAGCCAGGTGGCCAACTCGCTGGTAAGTATGGTAATCCGCTAAGAGGAATTCACCGCCCCAAATCGCTTTATCATCACCATAACCTGTACCGTCGAAGACCACTCCAATTACTTTCTGATCATCAGTCAGACTGTGCTCAGCCATACATGCAGTGATGTGGGCATGGTGGTGTTGTACACCGATCGCTGTCAGGTTCTCTTGTTTAGATCGATCTAAAGCATAACGTGTGGCTAGATAATCGGGATGAAGATCATAAACCAACACCTCAGGGTGTACTCGGAATAATCGTTCAAAATGGAGGATACCATCTTCATAGGATCTTAGTGTTTCATAATTTTCAAGATCGCCAATATGGTGACTAAGGAAAGCGTATCGACCGTGAGTGATGCAAAAAGTATTTTTTAGCTCTGTACCCGTAGCAAGCAATGGGATCGAATCCCAAGGAAGACGCACAGGAAAGGGGGCATAACCACGAGCACGACGAACAGGCAAGACCGAGGTGGGGGTATTAATTATTTGGGTATGGTTATGGGATATACCCGGCATATAGTAAATCCGTACGACAGAATCATCGCAGCGAGTACGGATAGGGCGGTCATGCATTAAAAACGCGTCGGCTAAAGCAGCTAATCGTTGACGAGCCTCCTCATTATCAATGGCAATCGGTTCTTCACTCAAATTGCCACTTGTCATTACAAATACAGGTTTATTTTTATATTTTACCTGTTGGTTATTTTTTGATAACTCGGAGGAAAGTAATAGGTAGTGTAAAGGAGTGTAAGGAAGCATAACACCGATCGTGTCCTGCCCTGGGGCGACCTTATCAGTAATATTTGATTCTGGTCGTCTTTTTAAGATAACAATGGGGCGTTCGCGAGATTGCAGTAATCCACATATTGCTTTATCGATGAAACAGTGGGTTTCAATTGTCTCCAGGTCAGGCATCATCAAGGCGAAAGGTTTATCAACACGGAGCTTGCGACGGCGTAATTCTGTTACTGCCATCGAATTAGTTGCATCACAAGCCAGGTGAAAACCTCCTAATCCCTTGATAGCCACGATTTTCCCTGAGGTGATCATGTTTTGTGCTTCCGAAATTGCGCTTTCACCTTTTAATAATTTTTTGCGTCTCTTTATTTCTAACCAGACTTGTGGACCACAAACTGGACATGCGATCGGTTGGGCATGGAAGCGCCTGTCAGCCGGATCATTGTACTCGGCGGAACAGTCGGGGCACATCGGAAAATCCGACATTGTTGTATTTGGCCGGTCATAAGGGATGTCTTCGATGATCGTATAGCGCGGTCCGCAATTAGTACAGTTTATAAATGGGTAATGATATCGGCGATTGGTCGGATCAAAAAAATCTCTCAAGCAGTCCGGGCAAATGCTAACATCAGGCGATATGGGCTGATAAGCATCCATGATAGGCTGAGAGTTGATTATTTCAAACGACCCATAGCCATTCGGAGATTTCTGAATTACTGTAAATTCGTCTATACGCGCTAAAGGTGGAGTTTCACTTTTTAAAGTTGCGATAAATGCACCCAGATCGTCGGAAATTCCATCTACCTCAATATCTACCCCGGCTGAGGTATTGCGCACCCAACCGGTTAAATTAAAACGAGAAGCCAGGCCGTAAACAAAGGGTCTGAAACCTACCCCTTGGACGATACCGGTGATATGGATATTAGCTCCTATTAACTCACTCATAGGCATTCTTAACTCGTTGGATGACCCAATTGATCCAACTATCTAAACCCTCACCTGTACGACATGAGATCGGGAAGATTACTACCCCTGGGTTTAAGATCTCTACTCCACGTCGAAAATAATCCATATCAAAGGACACATAGGGAAGAAGATCAATTTTATTAATCACTAATGCATCCACGCCTCGGTACATACCTGGATATTTATAAGGCTTATCGTCACCTTCCGGTACAGAAGCAATCAGAATGCTATTATGGGTTCCGAGCTGGAAACTGGCTGGACATACCAGGTTACCTACATTCTCAACAATTAGAAGGTCATATCGTGATAAATCAAGTTGTGTTAGAGCTCCCTGCAACATTACAGCGTCCAGATGGCACTCACCACCGGTATTAATTTGTACAGCTTTTGCTCCTGCGACCGCGGCACGGTCTGCATCGAGGCTGGTGGCTATATCACCATCGATGACAGCAATTGCCATCTGCCCAGATAATCGGTGAATGGTTTGCTCGATGAGAGAGGTCTTTCCAGCCCCTGGGGAGGCCATAAAGTTCAGGGCATAGATATGTGCCGAATCCAATTTCGCCCGGTTTTCAGTAGCTAAACGGTCGTTGGCGTTTAATATTTTTTCAACGACCGAGATACGTTGTGTCATAGGTGATTTTCCACAATATCGTTATGATAGTTTTATATAAAAAATGATACAGAATTGATTTAGATGTTTTTATCTGCATCATTTGTCTCAACTTCTATAGATTCGAGGTAGAACTCCTCACCGTTAATAACGCGGACCTTTAATCCACCGCAATTAGGGCAAGAGAGATCATCATCACCGAGTTTATACTTTTGGTTACAGTCTATACACAACAATTCAGCGGGTATACGTCTGAAGTTTAATTTAGCTCCTT
>CAZPWU010000090.1:0-7663 GCA_964590325.1 uncultured Anaerolineaceae bacterium
ATGCCTGAGGCCCATAGCTGGGCTGCCAGCTCGTGGTCTGTGCCAATCTGCTTCGCCATGCCACGCAAAGCAGGGATGGAGACGCCCAGGGTGTTGTGAGGATTGATCCCGTAGCGGACCATCCCATCCACAGCTTCGGGGTTAGCGAGGGATTTCAGCCGGTCTAAAATATCATCAGCTTCCATAGAAAATCTAAATTAATTCCCTATAAGGGTAATTCAGTCTGAATTGGCTTTGCCCGAGAAGGAGGCGGGAGCAGCCCATGAGCTTTTAGCCAGTCTTCGGGCGGTCCGCTCCAGCCGTAAACAGCCAGGTTGACCCGCTCGCGTTCGTCAAATTCAACTCCTTCGGATTCCAGGAGCTGCCGCTGGACGGTGTTACCCTCGCCCCTGCGAAAGCTGATCTTGCCCTGCGAGTTGATCACACGCTGCCAGGGGATGCCCTCCGGACAGGCTGCCATAGCACCGCCCACCCAACGCGCCCCGAAAGCCCCATAGTCGTGCTGAGTCATGCCCTGCGGGGGTGGGATCATGGCAGCGATCTGTCCGTAGGTGCTGACTTTGCCGGCGGGTATCTGCCGGACGATTTCCCAAACCAGGGCATTGAAAACCGCCGGATTACGAGGAGAGGTAAATCGAGCTGCCATATCAGCCAATCACTTGTACGTAAATCTGGTCAACAGGTACAATCACCGTGTCCTACAAATTATATCTCGAGAGGGAATACTAATAAAATTTATTCTCCCTTCTCCCGCACCCGAGCTAAAGCCGCGACCGAGAGCAGGAACATCATGCCGTAAATGGCAAAGAGTAGCACGTAGCCGACCTCCGGTGTAGCCGGCATCCGCCGCGTAAAATAATCGGCAATGGGACCGCCAATATACGCTCCCACGGCACCCGCACCGGCCCCCGCCAGGTTAGAGATACCCAGGTAGCGACCGGCCTCCACTTTCGGTACCAGGGATGTGCCCAGCGCCCAGTTAGCGGTGAAGAACAGGCCGGTAGCCGTACCCACCAGGATACCGCCAATGTAGATCACCGCTAGGTTCGGGGCCAGGATGATGACCAACGTCCCCAGGGCGGCGGTCAGTCCGCTGATGGCGACCAGCAGCTTACGCCCAAAACGGTCGGCCAACCAACCGCTGGGTACGGCCGTGAGCAGGATGAAGATCCCCACAATCAGGATCAACTGGCTGGCCGGTCCGGCGGCCTTTTCCCTTATCAACCCCAGGCGACCCTGGAGGAAGAAAACTGCGAAACTGGCCAGGTTGGTCGATCCGACCAGGTAAGCCAGGCGGTTGATCACCCACCAAGTATAAGAAGAGTTTTGGCGCCCCGCGTTGCCCACGCTCAGGTAGACACTGAAATACACACCCAACCCGACAGCTAAAACCATAGCAGCCAACCCGACCACACCCATAATGGCAAACAGGAGCGAGGTGGAGCTGGTCTCCTCCAGCAAATGACCGATTAAAATGAGGATCTCTCGTACACCCAGGATAATGAGGGTAAATAACGCTGTCATGAGCACCAACCGCAAAAAGGGCTGCCAATCCAGGGGTGTAGGTGTCTCTTGCAACGGTTTCTCGGAGATCAGCATAGAGATCAACATGGTCAGTGTCAGCAGTCCCATGGCAGCTATCAGCCCCGCCCACATGTGACCGGCGCCGATCAACCTGCCGATGACAAAAGAGACAAAAATAACCGGGAGAGGCACCTCAAAAAGCGCCTTAACCCCTGAGAAACGCCCACGCTGGTCTTCAGGCACCAGATCAGGGATGAGCGCCTGTACCGCCCCTTGGGCGGTGTTGGAGGTGACGCTCAACAGGATCAACATGGTGAATAAAAACCAGTAGCCGGTCCAACCCTCCAGGCCAGCCGAGAATCCGATCAGGCTGATGAACACCAGGTTACCCATAGTGCCGATGAAAATAAAGGGTCGCCGCCGCCCCCAATGCAGGGTAGAGCGGTCGGAGAGCATACCCATCAAGGCCTGCACCAACAGGGCCACCATCAACGACCACAGGCGGGCGGTGCCATAAAAGGTGGCCTGCTGCCCAACACCCACGAATTGCTGCACCAGCAGTGGTACCACCAGCGGGGTCATGGTCTGCGAGATCACAGTGAGGCCCATGAAGTAAATGTTAATAGTAATGTAATCGTACCAACGGATTGGGCGGTTCATAGCCTGCTATCTTCCTTTCTCCCGAGCTATCTTATCCCCTGAATTAACGCCTGCCCATACATCACCCACCACCAGTACAGCAAGAAGGCAATGACCATTAGATCACATCACTCCCAGTGTCATAATGCAACCGTCCAGGTATTTATACGTATATTATATGGGTAAAGGAGTTTTACACACAACCCTGCTGAAGCTTAACTTTCATACTACTCAGGAGAAGAGACTATGTCCTCAGGAAAAAAGAGAGCCCCATGGTACCTGTGGCCTTTTGTAGCGCTTTGGGACCTGATCGCCGGTATCGTGATCGTGACGGGGCGGTTGATTGCTGTCGTGATCGGATTGGCACTCATGATCGTGGGGGTAATATTGACCATTACGGTCATCGGTGCGATTGTTGGCATACCATTGATCATTTTCGGCTTTTTATTGACGATCCGCGGTTTCTGGTAGAAGAGCGGTATACCAGGACACCCCCTCAGCTAAAATATCGAAAAACGAGAGGTTTGCGGGTGCAGCCCACCCGCAAGCCTCTCGTTTTTCGTCTGACTCGGCTTGCTAATCTGAAAGATTCTTGAGCCCCTATTCGTTTGCAATTCACAAGCCGCGGCAGTATAATGACCGAAGAGGAACACGCCAGTGATTTCTGGAGGTTAGCAAAATGGTCATGCCAGTCATCCAATACGCCCCCGAGACTTGCGCCTGGTGCCACGGTACTGGTAAATTTGGGCAATATCAAGATACGTGCCTGGTGTGCGGCGGTCAGGGCAGCATGCTAGTAGCGCAACCTGCTCACAAGTGTCCTCAGTGCGGGGGAAGTGGAGCTATACCAGTTAGAGATTTTCAGGATCGTTGTAAAACTTGTGGTGGGAGTGGTTGGTCACATATACTCAGGCCGGGAACAACCAGCGGCCGATAGAGGGGGCTAGCGAGAGTTCTCAAGCGGTTTTTCGAGCATCGCATACAGCATCACCCCGGCTGCAACAGCCAGGTTAAGTGAGGTCGCATGCCCGCGCATGGGCATGCGGATCAACACCTGACACAGGGCGACCTGTCCAGGGGTCAATCCCTCGCGCTCGCTGCCCATCAACAAGATGCACGGCCGCGGATAAGACTCCACCTCCCGGTAGTCGGTGCTGCCATGCGCAGAGGTGCCATAAACGCGATAGCCATTTTGGCGTGCCCAACCTGCGAAGTCGGCGAAAGATGAAATAACAATCGGATACCAAAATAATGTCCCCATGCTGGCCCTTACCGCATTGGGGTGGTAGGCATCTGCACTGCTAAGGCCTTCTTGAGGATCGTCGAGCAGCAGCAGCCCGCTGGCTCCCACCCCGTCGATCGTACGTAAGATCGTCCCGATATTGCCGGGGTCTTGCGGGGCAACCAGCGCCACCCCCCACCGGAAATTATCCGGCCTCAGTTCACTGAGCTTCATCGGCCTTGGACGGACAACCGCCAGGATGCCTTGGGGGTTTTCTTTATCAGCCAGGGAGGCGAACACCTCCCTGGTGACGGCGAGGCAGGGCAGGCCTCGCTCAGTTTGTTCCCGAACCAGGTCTATGGCAAACTCGCTGGTGAGTAAATCGGGGCTGTAGCAGATATATTCAACCGAGACGTGCGCGGCGGTAGTCTGGGCGACTTGCGCGGCTAAAGCTTCACCCACGTGGCGGATACCCTCCACGACAAACAAACCGACTCCCTGGCGCACTTTACGCTGGCGAAGCGCCCGTATTTGCTTGATTTTAGGATTGTTCCGGCTGATAAGAGTGGGCATCACTCTTGCGTCGGCACCCACGCCAGCACTGTCGTGCCTTCCCCGGCGTCCGACGTGATCTCTACATCTCCCCCAACTCTGCGGGCGCGTGTATGCATATTCGATAGACCATGTCCCAAAGTAACGCTCATCTTACGCAGGTCAAAACCCTGTCCGTCATCGGTGATCTCCAGCAGCACGCGCTCGGGAGCCTTCCAGAGGTGCACTGAGATATGGCCCGCCTGGGCGTGCTTGGCTACATTCGTCAGGGCCTCCTGGCATATATGGAAGAGAGCGGTGGCATGGGAGGTGGGCAGCCCAGCCAGGCCATTTTCGGGCACCAGCAGCGTAGCTTCAGCGAGTGTATTGGTACGGAATTCATCTACCAAGCGCTGCAGGCCGTCCTTCAAGTCTTCGCCTCGGAATTGGTGCGGGCGCAGGTCTAAAATATACGCGCGGATATCACGGATCGTCCCGTTCAGCCCCTCGATGGCCTGCTCGATCTTCAGACGGGCCTGCTTGGGGTCCTCTTCAACCGCATCGCGGGCATAATCCAGGGCCAGCCCGACCGCGTAAATGGATTGGATAATGCCATCGTGCAGGTCCATCCCGATCCGCTCGCGCTCTTCCAGCACAGCCAGGCGGCGCGACTGCCGGTGAAGGCGGGCATTCTCGATGGTGATCCCGGCCCAGGTGCCGATGGCCGTCAGCAGGTCAATCTCACGCTGGTCGAACAGGCGTTCGCGGCGGGTGGCTACGCCCATCACGCCGACCACACTGCCGTGGGTCGCCAGGGGAATACAGGCAATACAGTGGAAACCGGCTTCGACGACAGCCCGCCGCAGGTAGCGTAGGTCGTGCTGAAGCGCTGTGCTGACCAGGGGCTTCCCGGTTTGCGCGACCAGTCCAACGAACCCCTCTCCTATCTGGAAACGGTCGCGCGTCCAAAAGGCTTCGGCAGCTTCACCGCGGTGCAGGGCTAACCTTAATTCAGTGCCTCCCTCTTCGGCCAGGAAGATCTCACCGGCCTCTACACCCAGGTATGACATCACCCGTTTCAGGGTCTGGTCCAGGATTGCCTCAACCTCCTGAGCATTGATCAATGCTGCGGCGATGTCATTGATAAGCGCCAGGTCTTCGTTGCGCAGGGTCAGCGTCCGGTCGCGCTCCACAAGGTCTGCGTACATACGAGCGTTGTTGATGGCGATGGCGGCATAAACCGCCAGCATCTCGATCACCCGCTCGTCGTCCTCGGTAAATTCCGGATAATCCATCCGGTCGGTGAGGTAAAGCTGGCCCAACAGACGGTTCCCCAGCAGAATCGGCACCCCCAAGAAGGACCGCATCAGGGGGTGATGGTGAGGAAAGCCAACGCTGCGCGGGTCCGCGCCGATATCCGCCACGCGGATCGTATGCTGCTCCTTCTGTAATGCACCGATCAAACCCATGCCATAGGGAGGATGGTCCATCCGGCGTACCTGTTCCTTTGTCATCCCGATCGGGATAAATTGGACCAACTCCCCCTTGTCGTTTACCACACCTAATGCGGCGTAACGCGCCCTGGACTGCTCACACGCCAGACTGACAATCCGCTCCAGAAGGCTGTCTAACGATAAATTGCTGACCAATTCCAGGCTGGCCCGATGTAATGCGACCAGCCTTTCCTCAAGTTGCTCCCGAGTTAAAACGACCATGGGATCCTCACACCCATAATTTTACCCCAAATTATACGATTTGAACAATCTGGGTCTTTTGGGATTTACCGTGGAAAGACTGTCAAATCCTTAAGAACCACAATCTGATAGTTTTTGCCAGCGGACACGCTCTATAAAATGCGGTATGATTATTAATATGCCTTCTGAATCCAATGGATCGCGCATCCCCGGGTTTTACAACCTTACCCTGGCAGAGCGCCAGGCTGAGCTGGGCTGGCGTAGCCCTCTGACCCCTGAGGAGCTGGCTGCGCTGAGTGGCGCGCCCGGGCTTTCGCCTGACCAGGCCGACCACATGATCGAGAACGTCATCGGCCTGTTCACCCTGCCGCTAGGGATTGCCCTCAACTTCGTCATCAACGGTCGCGACGTGCTGGTACCGATGGCAATCGAAGAACCTTCGGTGGTGGCAGGCGCCTCCTTCATGGCAAAGCTGGCGCGTGCCGGGGGTGGGTTTACCGCTCATACGACACCACCCGAGATGATCGGTCAGATTCAGGTGCTGGATGTGCCCAACCTGCCTGCTGCGCGCCTTGCCATCCTGGAGCAAAAATCTCACCTGTTGGCTGAGGCTGCTGAGATCGATCCGGTGCTCAAACGCCTGGGAGGTGGACCGCGCGACCTGGAAGTGCGCCTGATCGAAGACTCACCTATCGGACCGTTCCTGGTGCTACACCTGATCTATGACGTGCGTGATGCCATGGGTGCCAACGCAGTCAACACGGCAGTCGAGAGCCTCGCCCCGCTGGTTGAATCCATCACCGGCGGGCGCGTGCACCTGCGCATCCTCTCTAACCTGGCTGACCGCCGTCTGGCGAGGGCGCGCTGCACCATCCCACTGGCTGTGCTGACATTCGATGACTTCAGCGCTGAGATGGTGCGCGACGGGATCATCGCCGCCTGGGCGTTTGCCGCCGCAGACCCTTACCGCGCCGCAACGCACAATAAAGGCATCATGAACGGCGTGGACCCGGTGGTCATCGCTACGGGCAACGACTGGCGCGCCGTCGAGGCCGGAGCGCACGCCTACGCCGCCCGCAACGGTCGCTACACCTCCTTGAGCACCTGGAGCCGCGACGCCCAGGGAGACCTGGTCGGTGCACTGGAGATGCCCATGGCAGTCGGCGTCGTCGGAGGCTCCACCAAAGTCCACCCCACTGCCCGTGCCGCCCTCAAATTAATGGGCGTCATTTCCGCCAATGAGCTGGCCGAGGTCATCGTCTCGGTCGGGCTGGCGCAGAACCTGGCTGCCCTGCGTGCCCTGGCGACCGAGGGTATTCAAAGGGGTCACATGACCCTGCATGCCCGCCAGGTAGCGGTCGCTGCCGGCGCACAGGGTAAGATGATCGGCCGCCTGGCCCAACAGTTGGTCGCCGAGAAGGCGGTGCGGATTGATCGAGCAGAGGAATTATTAAAAGAATGGACGAAAGACGAATAACCTCCCCCCGTCGTCTTTTGTCATTTGCCGTAACAAGGAATTTAAAATGACTTTACCCAGTAACTCTAATCTCAACCCCACCCTCCTCAAACCCTTCCGCCCCGTTGGCATTGTCGGATACGGGGCTTACGTCCCCCGCTACCGGCTGCCGGCCAGAGAAGTGGCCCGCATCTGGACAGAGGGACAGGCTGCCCTCCCTATCAAAGAGAAAGCCGTCCCTGGCCTGGATGAGGACGTGGTCACCATGTCCATCGAAGCAGCCCGCAACGCCCTGGCGCGCGCCCGCATCTCCCCGGAGGAAATCCGCGCCGTGTGGGTCGGCTCCGAGTCTCACCCCTATGCCGTCAAGCCGACCTCCACCATCGTCGCCGAAGCGATCGGCGCCGTGCCCAACACCCAGGCAGCCGACTGGGAGTTCGCCTGCAAGGCCGGCACCGAGGCCATGGTGGCTGCCATCGGTTTAGTAGGCTCCGGCATGGCCCATTATGCCCTGGCGATCGGCATGGACACGGCCCAGGGACGCCCCGGAGATGCGCTGGAGTACACCGCCGGGGCTGGCGGCGCGGCCTACTTACT
>CAZPWU010000091.1:0-7591 GCA_964590325.1 uncultured Anaerolineaceae bacterium
AGGTGTGGAGGAGGCCGAGGTCGAGAAGTATCTCTCCGCGCCTCGCTAACGCCTCGTTGTGGTTGGGCCAGTCAGCCGCCATCGGGCATCTAATGTATTTTTAGCTGAATGTTAATAGATCTTTCCATAAGATCCACTCATAAAAACCGAGTTACGCAACAAAACAGGTTAATAGAAAGTCTCTTATATATAAAATACACTAGTAAATATCTGCGAAAAAAAATTGGCAATAAAAAATGCAGTTGCTCTTATAATGCTAGTATTGACTTGCATTGTTATCTGGTACTCGAATCTTCGAATAACTCAGGGAAAGATTCCAAAAATCAGAAGGTTACCCGCCATGGATGCTTTAGAAGAGGCCATAGGTCTATGCGCGGAGAAAGGAAAGCCTGCTTGGTTTCCATTAGGGGCAGCCCCGATAGATGATCCACAGGGAACCCCAGGACACATCATAACATTGAGCATAATGGGTTATACAACGAAGTTTGCCTCAAAGATGGGAGTAAAAATACTGAGTGGAACTATTCGTACACCACTCATCCCCATGATAGACGACGTTCTCACAGAGGGATACACGACTCATGGCACACCGGAGCTTCATAACTTGGAGGACATCCGGTACTACCCATCTCAGATGGCATACATAGCCGGAAACGACACGGTCCACAAATACGACAAACCTGGCTGTCAAATCATGCTCGGCGTATGGTGGGCCGAGACTCCAGCATTCTGCGAGATCGCAAAGAGGGCTGGGGCTTTCATGATTGGTGGGACGGACTACATAGAAAATGTGCCATACTTAGTCGCATTCTGTGATTACTCCCTGGTGTTTGAGGAGATCTACGCTGCCGGCGCGTACATATCAGATGATCCCGGCCAAAAATCCACAATCTGGGCTGAGGACATTATGAAATTCCTGTTGTTGGCGATGAGTTTCATCGGCGCTATCTCCTTAACAGTCGGATTCAGCACATTCGTTACCTGGTTAAGTATGTGAGGTGAAAAACTGTGTCTGTACTTTATCGTAGACAAATTCCGCTGGCGATAACGATCTTCCTGGTCCTCGTAATCATCATAAAGACCTTCTTCGCGGATCCTACCACTTTGTACTGGGGCCTCCTTTTTCAGCAGTGGTCATCCCTAGCCTCAGCAGTATCTATAGGCCTAGGTGTTGTTGCATTGCTAAGCTTTCACATACCGAGAATCAGGAGAAGGGAAAACAAACCTATCAGGTTCCAGTGGTTCTACAGCATTTCCACAATAGCTATTATGCTTTTATTCATGATAGTGGGATTTAGCTTAGGATCTGGATCTCCCCAGTATAAATGGCTCTTCAATACTTGGTATGCACCTATATCTGGCTTGATCTGCTTCGTCTCAGCCTTCTATTCAGTGACAGCAGTCTACCGTGCATTCAAAATACGAAGTCTGGAAGGAGCTGCCCTGATTATTCCCGCGCTTCTTATATTCCTGTATGACGCCCCAATAGGACCCTTCATGTTCCCATTCTTAGGCCCGATTGGGGTCTATCTCTTCTCAGTCATTACTGCATCCGCATTCCGTGCCGGTTTGTTGTCTGTAGCCCTTGGCATGGTCTTCATAATGATAAGGACAATCATAGGCAGGGAGAGAGGGTACATGTACGAGGAGGAAAAGTAAAGATGTCTGAGAAAACAGAAAGTATATGGGTTAAGATTCAGAAGATCCCGAATCCAGCGATACTAGCTGTGTTTACGATCTTCATGATTATCCCAGTTATCGTACCTCTGAATCTACCGATCGGAATCCCAATAATGACACAGCAGTTCTACGACTACCTCCTAAATATGCCCGAGGGAAGCAAAATAGTTTTTATGTCTCAACTTTCAGGTTTCAACTACGGCGATCTGGCGCCTTTATGTGCCGCAACTCTTAAACTAATTACCAATTCACCCAATCATTTAAAGGTCATAATGGTTTTCCAATCGTCCGATTGCGTGCCATTCTGGGACATAATGAAGACAACATATGGATGGCAGCTACCACCAGACAGAAAGTACGGTGTAGACTATGTAGAGTTCGGCTTCTACATAGGGGCAGAGATGGGGTGGGCGACCACCTGCGACAGCTTCAAAGCCATGTTCCCAAAAGACCGCTTTGGCACTCCGATAGAAAACCTACCTATAATGACAGGCATAACATCTGCAGCTAGTTGGAATCTATTACTTTTACCAAATAGTTGGAGCGGGCTAATGGACTACATTATCCGACATGCCTATGGACGATACGGTGTGAAGGTCATGTTAATGCCCGCAGGCATGTGCGCCATGTCTGCTGCTGCCTATTACCCTTCCGTATCACCCGGCATGCCCATCGGTGCGGGAGGAGGAGCCCAATTAGAGAAGCTACAGGGGTATAAAAGTTGGGGGACAACTATGGCAGACGCGTTCTCTCTTATGTCTTTATTGACAGTTGTACTAGCCTGTGTGCGGATCGTTGGTGATTATATGGAGAGGAGGACACAAAAATGATGATGGGGGATCTTCTAGCTATATGGGTGCCTATCTTAACGATACTCATCAGCCTTTCGTTTATGTTCGTTGACTGGCCCGGCTGGAGATGGGTGGAAACCCTCCTCGTCGGGGGAGGAATGGGTCATGGGGTTGTCACGACCTGGGAGTCTCTTGTTCGATCGGGTATTAATCCCATAATGAATGGCCAATATCTCCTAATACCAGGCATCGTTTTCGGCGTACTATTGTACTTCAGGCTGCACCCCGATCCAAACTACAAGTGGATCTCGAGATACGGCTTCATTTGGGTAGTCGCGGTAGGAGCAGGGTTGGCCTTGGGCACCCTTTGGCAGGGCAACATAATGGTGATGCTAATTAAATCTATGGACGTAGTAGGCATATCGCCCATGGACCAGATCAATAAGATACTGATGTTTATTATCTTCATAACATCCCTGAGTTACTTCATCTTCACAAAGGAACACACGGGAATCCTCGGGATATCCACAAAAATTGGACGCTACTTCTTAATGATAGCCTTCGGCGTGGGCTTCGCCGTCCTGATAAGCATGTACTACAACGTCGCCCTCGAACGAATCTGGTGGATCCTAGACTCTTTAGGGATCGTCCAAATCTAAACGATAAACGGATCAATTCCATTTTTTTAACTTCACTCGGTAGATGCACCTTAAACTTTGAGGATTCGTATAATTGACGACATTTAAAAAAAATGTACGTGACCTTATGAAAGAAGTTCTCTAAGAACGTCTTGGCTGGCTAGCCCACCGCTAAACATGGTCCAGACGACCGGCTATGTGACTGGGCGAACCCGAGCTGCTAAGGAAATGGTCCCTGAGACCAGATGAGTGATTGCAGCCTGAATCCAGCCAAGAGGCGAATGAGATGAGATATGTAGGAGTAGACATCGGCAAATGGAAGTGCAGGGCAGCCGTGATGGACCCAGAGGGCTACATAGTCGAGGAGTTCACCTTCCCCAACGACGCGGAGGGCATACACGACCTGGCCTCAAAGCTGACGACAGAAGACAGAGTCGTGATGGAGTCCACTGGAAGCGTCTGAACGACCCTGTACAACAACCTAGACGAGAGACGAATACCCGTCGCCCTCGCGAACCCCTTCAAGACAAGAGCCATAGCTCCCACCAGGATCAAGACGGATAAAGTTGATGCACGGATCCTTGCCCATCTCCTCAGGGGAGACCTGGTGGCCGAGTGTTACGTTCCGCCGAGGGAGCTGAGGGAGATCCATGCGCTGGTGAGGCACAGGGCGGGCCTCGTCAGGATGAGGTCCACGGTGAAGAACAGGGTCCTCGCACTCTTCGACGAGCACGGCCCCCCGGTGCGAGTACTCGGACACGTTCGGTAAAAAATGTAGAGAGTGTCTCAGGTCCTTGAAGCTCGGCGCCCTCGACCGGTTGGTGCTGGATAACCATCTCCAGCACGTCGAGAGCCTCGAGGGGTAGATCGGGCGGGTGGACGAGATCAGGAAGAGGGCTTCCCTAGACGAAAACGTCCGGCTTCTCCTAGCGCGCATGATAGCGCAAAAAGCCGTAACAACCCTCACGCCTTTTTGGCTATTGCGGGTTGACTATATTTCTCTTTGCTTTTAAAAAAGAGGGAAAGAATAGATTATTTTTCCATCAGTTTTCTGATTGGGACATGTTCTATGTCCCATCGGAAGTGCTGGGGCCCAAAGATCTTTAGACCCATCGGCGTCTCCCATGCTTGTTCTATTTCGACGCCGATGACGACAACCTTTCTGCCCGTCTCCCATTCAGAAGACCAGAAGTTGGCCAGGCCCCAGCCGGTTTCGGGATCAACGACGTTGATGCAGTCAGGGCTGGTAACATACGGCTTCCCATCTAACCAACTGACGTGGTTTTCATTGCAGTACCATATCCTCATGTCGTGCCCTTTGTAATTGCCTGTCCCCCTAATTCTAGCCATTCCCCAGATGAAGCTATACGCATCGTCTTGCCAATAGTTCAGAATTTCGCCTTCGAATAGTTTGAAACCTCTGTTTCCCAGGGCCTTCATCGCCGCATCGACTGGGGGGTTCCCCGCTTTGAGGGCGTTCCTCACTCCCTTGCCGACTCTCATAACAAGCGATTCTACGCCTGGAAATGCGTATTTCTTCAAGTCTGAAACGGATACATGGTGGATGCCTCTGGTTGTCGACCCCGAATACGTTGAGATGCCCTCCAAGATCTCCTCAAGCCTTTGGAAGCAGAGAACTTTTTCCACGACAACTAGATCCCCCATTGCTGTGGTGAACACGGCGGGCGTCGGAACCACGTTCCCCAGGTTGAAACAGTTTTGACCTATCTCGGGGGCCGCTCTACTTCCGGCAGCAGTTGCATCGATGTAAGGCCTATCTACCATGGCATGGTTACAAACCAGTTGAGCGAATCCGGGTGACACTTCAAAGTGCAGCTCCGTGTACGGTTTACCCCCAGCCAACTCTGCTAAGCGTTTTTCACCGGCTTCCGATCCAGTTCCTACTGGATTATCTGGGCCAGGAAGCTTTGACCAAGTATTAAGTGGACACCATTCCCTGTCTGCCTGCCTTATGTTTTCCCTTATTAACTCTGTCTGATCGATTGGATACTTCATATCTCTTTGAAGTCTCGCCCTAGACCAAAAGAGCCATTTCTCCTTCATCTTGCTCTGGACGCCACCACCCGTTCCTACATGGGAGAAGATGATCGCATCGTTGGGGACTTCTTCGAGCGTGATAAGCCTGATTTTTTTGTCTGCTTCGAGAACTTTGTCAACCATTTTTCCTACAGCTTCCAGAGAAGGAGCAACCCCTCCTCCCCCGGTTGAAAGGATCGTGCTACCAATTGTATAATCCTGAATATCGTCTTTTGTAAGTATTCTCATTTTTATTCGAACATAATTTAGTTCATCAAATATTTAAGATTTAATACAAGATCTAGACTCGGTAAGATATTATTAACAATTAATATATAGTTTTACTGATCTCTAAAAAAAATATCTATATGTGTATGTGTTTAGCTCGGATGCGCGCGCGAGGCTCCTTTAGATGGGACTATAAGCTTTATATAAAAAGGGGTTATCTCTTGCCATAATGGTTACGATTCTACTCCCATCACTACTCTCGAAAGTGACAGGGGAAAAGAAAGTTGCGCTAGTGGCGAAAACCCTAGGAGAAGCTCTCGATAAACTGGTCGAGATCTACGGGATGCCCCTGAAGAATAAGATGTTCGATGGGTCGGGTAACTTGAACAGATTTCTGAATTTCTATTTGAAGGGCAGGATGATACCTCCCGCTGAGTTCACAACAACGCCCCTCGAAGAGGACGATGAGGTCTCCATACTCGTTGTCATCAGCGGCGGCTGAGGTCAGCTCCCGAATCCGGCTATCAGCTCCTTGATCCTCTTCGGGTCTATCCTCTTCGTGACGATGATGTGATCGATGTAGTCAATCTGCCCGACAAGGCCCTTCGGTAGATCGTAAAGAT
Source organism: uncultured Anaerolineaceae bacterium (assembly GCA_964590325.1). Lineage (GTDB taxonomy): Bacteria > Chloroflexota > Anaerolineae > Anaerolineales > UBA4823 > CAZPWU01. Next base: position 5,998 of record CAZPWU010000091.1, read on the forward strand.
CCCATAGTGCTCTCTTCGCCCGAACGAAGAGGTCCAACATCTCCTTCGTGACCTTCCTCTCGAGCTTCCAAGGTTCATTGTTATACCCCGAATCGACTGACTTCTCAAAGATCTTTGCCAGCTCCTCCCTGAACGGGTTTTTCTTCGCCATTCCTTGGTTAATGGCATCCTTAGGCGCGTAGCTTCCAGCGTAGTACAATGGGTTCTCAACATGGACAAGCGCCCACCTCTCAGTCTCCTTCTCTGACTCCCTCTCAATAGGTTTCGCCAAGTCGAAGTCGCACATGGTCAGGCAGTCCTCCCCGACCAGATAGTTGCCTGTATAAGAGTTAGAGTGGACATCGATTAGCCCGAGGCTCGTGAGCTTTGGGCCGACCCATGTGCCGTGTAGTGCCCCCGACTCATGATACTCCCTTAGGAGTAAGCCGCACGATGATCCGAGCCACTTCACGTAGTTTTTTATTTGATTGGGGTCGATGAGCTTGGTCACCTCAGGGAACATGAGTATAAAAAAGAGCTCACCAACACGGATATCCGTTGGTACCGTGTAGTAAGCGCTATAAGCCGTTGTTCGTTCACTTTTATTGAATAGAAGGTTCTTTAGTTCTTCCCTATCGGTTTTTTGGAGTTTGTTGAACATCTCTATGCGGTCCTTCAGGCTTAGGTAATGAACGTTCTTGAACGCGGACATGCCTATGATCTCGATGTCCTGCCCCAGTTGCCTCGCTCTCCTGGAGCCGAATAACTCGCACAGGTACTCATCCTCCTTCATAAACCCCCACAGTATGAACCGGTGACACATGCCCGGGTCGTCGTAAAGCTGGTAGGTGTACATCTTGCCTCTCCTGAATGTCGGCCTGCTAACACCTACCGGTATGCCGATCCCCTTAGCCTTATGCCATATACCCTCATGTTTGAATAGGATCGAACGGTTACCGCTTTCATACGCCTCCATGGTATTGGAGGGCTCTCCATCGAGAAATTCACCCATTACAGGGACCAGGTTTTTGGCGAAGGGGTTGGAGTTTTCCCCAAAGAATTCCTGTTCGTTCTCCATAAGCCAGACTTTGGTCTTTTGTCTTAGCTGGTTGATATAGGCATCAGTATCAGAGTTCATTAATATAGGACTCTAAAGGGAAAACATAAATTTTTCTTCTATTTGCTTCGTGCGCGCTCCATGTGAACATGATAGAGCCCTCTTCGCCTAGTAGAGGCGAGTATAGCTGGCTGAATCATGTGTTTCTCTGGCCCCAGAAACCAATCCCGCGTACGGTCTCCTGCTCATGGATAATACTAAGTATCGAATACACTTAGTAATGAGGCTCGAAACCGATGGCTAAAGATATCCCAGCTTATGAGGTCGTAGAAGGCTGGGGCAGGCTCCCAGATGGATGGGCATTCACCCAGGTCGCGGGCGCCGCGGTCGACTCCAAGGACAGAGTCTATATCCTTTGTAGGGGAGAGCACCCCATAATAATATTCAGTGCAGACGGCGAGTTCGTCGAGTCGTGGGGTGAAGAAGTCTTCGGGAGGGCCCATGGCGCCTACATCGACGGCGAGGACAACTTCTACTGCGTCGACGACGGGGACCACA
>CAZPWU010000092.1:0-7567 GCA_964590325.1 uncultured Anaerolineaceae bacterium
GGCACCGAGCACGGTCAGGTTGCGCAGGATGTTATCATTGCCCTGGATGCGGAAAATGCTCTTACCGGAGGCCAGACCCTGACCGCTGACGGCGATGTTGTTAGCCGCCCCATTTACATCAATGCTGTTGCCGGTCCAGATGATCGTCCCGTAGGTGTCCGTCAGCACGATGGTTTGATTTGCGATAGCGCTGGCGAAGGTGATCGTCGCCGGGGGGTCAGACGAGGCCTGCTGGATGGCGGCGCGCAGGGTGCAGTGACCGCTACCGTCGTTACAGACGCCGTCGCTCAAGTTCGAGTCGGGGCTATCTGCAGTGACATCGACAGTATACGACCCAACACTACGCGCCGTTTGCTCGTGGACAACCGGCAGCCCGGTAAGAATCAGCAGGAGTGCTAACACGGCCAGCAAACGCATGGTCATACGACCCTCCTTAGTATCTTTCCGGAAATTCTTTTTGTTGGTCTACGGCGTTGCAACCACCGTCTGTAGCACTAATAATATATCAATTTTCGGATATGCACTTAAGGATTTAACGTTATCTCAACCCGGAAATGGCGCTGCTCGCCCGGCTCGATAACCTGCAGGGTGCCGTTGGCGCGTTCCTGGCTGCGACCATCCACCCAACAGTTGGCGGGTTCCAGTCCCAAGACGTAGGCGGCGTGCCCCATCATCTTCCACTCCACCAGGTTGGGGAGGGTATTCTTCTGGAAGCGGACGGTCAAGGAGAGCTGGCGGGTGGGGTTGGAGAGGGTGATGGCAGCCCAGCCGTCCCGGTCTGCCGGCAGGTCGTGGTAGAAAACCTGCTCCTTGTAGCCATGGGTCGGCTGCTGAAAGTGCATCCAATCGCCCAACCCGGGTGCGGCAACCGCGTCACGTGGGTGGACCGGATGCGACTCGGCTGTGAGCGTGCAGGTCTCGTCTAGGAGCGGGAAGCCCAGGTTGATGTGGTAGAGTATCATCAATGGGCTGGGGGCTTCCCCCAGATTTTCGACCCGGTCCTGGATCAAGATACGGTCCTGCCCCAGCCAGGAGGTCACCCGGCGGGTCAGGCGCAGGTCTTCAGCGAACAGGCGTGCCTGGCGTACCTCGCCTTCGACCCAAAAGGCACATTCATCACCCTGCCATTCCTGGTTCATGCGCAGGTTACGGGCTGGCAGGTGCGAGAGCCGTCCATGCAACCCCAGAGCCTCCCCTTCGTCTTCGCCGGGTGATCCCAGGTAGGTGAGCCCGCAGCCGATCATCAACCCGCCGCCGAAGGTACGCAGCCAACCCAGCCCCTCGGGCTCGTAGAATGACGGGTGAGCGAAGCCGGCGGGTGAGATCCATGCCAGAGGCAGGCCGCGGTATGAGGCTGGTCCCAGGTCCAGGCCGCGGTCGATCAAGAGCGTAAACTCCAACCCTGAGCCAGTGCGCACCCCGGCGATGCGCAGGCCGCGCTCGGGGCCATCGCTCCATTCGCCCAGCTTGACACCCGCGATCTGTGACAGGTCGCCGACGTAAGGCAGCAGCTCTGCCCGGGTCCACTTCCGACCATATAGTGTGGCCATATCACACCTCCTCTATAGGCTCCATCTTTTATAGCTGAACTGCTCAAAATAGAACAGCATGCGGGCCACGACCGCTTCCTGCCAGACGTCGCGGCGGTGGCGGTCGCCCACAGCCCAGCCCTTAGGTCCCAGGGAACCCTGGCACTGCTCGCGCTGGTAGGCCTCCTCGAACACGCGTGGACCCAGGGTGCCGGCCTCCTGTAAAGCCCGCAACTGTTCAGAGGTGAACAGGTTGCCCAGGTTCTCCAGCACATCCCGCGCCACCGCCTGCCCCCCCAATCTCTCGAAGATCGACCAGATATTCACTTTGACGATCCCGTCACCCGCCAGGCGGGGTAAATCATCGTCGTGCAGGCTGGAGGAGCCGTGCAGGACCATGCGGCTGCCGATGCGGTCGCGGATAGCCCGAGCGACGGCGCCATTGTAGTGAGCTACAGCAGCCGTGGAGCGGTGCTCGGTCCCCAGGTAGGGGACGATCAGAAAAGCCCCGGTCTCGCGCAGGAAACGCTCAGCCAGGACCGGGTCAGTCAGACCACCGCGCGGTGCGGAATCGGCAGCCTGGACGACCTCCTCCACAGCCCCTTCAACCCAGGCACGACCTCGGTAACGCTCTACAAATCCGGCGACCTGGCGGATGTTCTCATCGATGGGCAGCATCGAGCAGTCGTACATGATGGTGGCATATTTACCGATGACCTGCGGGATGATGTCGTCGTCCAGTCCGGGTCGGGCGTGGTCCAGGTGCAGGAGCACGCGCACCTCAGCGTAAGGGCTGTCTTCGCTGAGGTAATTCTCCACGTCGGCGAGCAAGGCGCGCAGGCCCAGTTTCGAATTGGCGGTACCCGTATAATGCTGGAGCTGCGGCTCGATGGGGTAGTTAGCGGTAGCGGCGATGACGACGGGCACACCGGGCAGGCCGTGGGCCTGGGCGAAGCTATGGGCGGCGCGGAAGATGGCCTCGGTAGTGAGGGTATTGGCCGTGCAGAAGTTGGCCAGGCAGATGCCCTGCTCTACGGCCTGGTCGTAGATCTCTTTAACTTGGATTGGGTCACCTATCAGGGGCATGGATTTTTTTATCCTGTAAACTTATTTCCCGACAACTTCAGCAGCGATCTTCGCCCACTCCCACAGCCTGTGGGGTTGGTAGCAAACAGTGCTGATATCCTTTAGTATAAATTCAGCCGGGCATCCGTAGCGGGTACATTTCTCCAGCGTGTCCTCGAGATCCCGTTTTACAACCTCGGGCTCCCATACGCCTCCAGCCAGCAATGCCGGGCTGGGCTTTCTGGAGAAAACAAAGTCGTGCCCGATCCTTTCGGCACCTACCTCCACATCCACCCATGGGCTCATGGATATTTTCCTTAAGTGAGGGATCTTCCTGACGATGTCCATCTTCGCGTGCAGGGGATCACAACATCCATAGTATACAAGGCCGAACCTGGCATACCACTTCACCGCATAGTCTAAATCAAACTCCTGATGCATTGCGGATGACACCGCAGCGAATATCTGAGCCAATCCGAACGTCCATATATCTTTTGCCCTGGGATGCTGTGGATCGAAACCGGGAGCCGGAAGCTCATCCGTATAGGCGCCGGTACAGTGGACGGTGCTCTGTCCATAACCCAACAGTCCCTTTGCCTCGAGTTGGTCCAGCATGGAAATGGATGCTTCGGTGTATCTGGACATTATTTTGTGCATGAATTCAGGCCTATCCGCCATATCGTAGAGCAAGTTTTGTACACCCCGCCACTCGGCAATGCGATCCCAGGCAGCAAACCACGGCAAAGATCCTTGCATCCGTACTTCGAGGAGGCCGTCTAAAATCTCGTGTGCCTTCTCCTGTAACTGGGCCGTAGCCTGCTCATCCAATACCACCTCAGGCATTTGGATTTTCTGCAGATCATCCTCGGTCTGCAACTGGTCGAGGTAATAATGCCCAACCACATCATTTTTTGGGTCGGTAACCGCTGTTTGTTCGACGGCACTGATTCCGAAGTCAGTGCCACGGATAACCTTCGGAATTTCCACATAAGACTCGACGACCATGTCAGCCTGCATATATCTCCAGTGGTAAAGGGTCCGGCGCAGCCCCTCTTCGATACCGCGGCAGAAGCTGTCCTCCGTCCGGAGCACAAGCTCCCCCTCTACATCCATTTCATGCCATGGGACCTGGTCTATCATGACCATAGGCCGGACCGGCTTTAGACCGTTGAGCGCCTTCCACAGGTTTTTGGTCTCTTGCTGAACGGGCAGCGCCGCAATTTCTGCCACCTGGTTGGCAAGTTCTCTTAGAATTTCTTTATCCTTGGCAGGTATTTTGTTCATGTTTGCCTCTTCGTATAGGATCGGAGATAATCTTTCAAAAGGGGATAGAGCTCCTTGTAGCGTGCCATACGCTCCAGGTAAAGGGCATGCCTGGATGAGGAGGGTTCAAAGAATCGCGTCACGCGCACAAAACGGCGAGCAGTCTCGGCGGCGGAAGAGAACTGCCCTATGCCCACGCCAGCCAGGATCGCTGCGCCCAGGACACCGCACTCGCTGACCTCCACGCGACCGATGGGCTGTCCCAGGATGTCAGCGGTGATCTGCAGCCAGGCGTCGCTTTTGGAACCCCCACCGGTGGCGCGGAACTCGCCTATCTCCAGCCCGGCCTGGGAAATCAGGTCGAGGCCTTCCTTAAAATAATAGGTGACACCCTCCAGCAGACCTTTGATCAACTCACCGCGGTCGGTCTCCAGCTTCAAGCCGAGGATGACGCCGGAAGTGTTCGCCTCGAAGCTGGGTGGGCCGCAGGGGGCGAAATGAGGCAGGACCATCAGGCTGGTCGGCGCTTCGGGAATCTCGGATAGCAACTGGTTGTACACATCCAGCCCCTGGGCAGCCGCTTCGGCCTTTTCGCGCGCCGCCAAGGTATCGCGCGCCCAGCGCAATACGGCGCCACCGCTGAGGTTGTACAGGAAGCTGACGAACAGGCCAGGGACGACATGGTGCTCGACATTCAGGCCATTCTGCAGCATGACCGGGCTGGGCGGAGGGTTTTTATAAGCCGGGGTGATGCAGATATAGGTACCGATGCTGTAGGCCGCCTGGCCCTGCTCCACGACCCCCACGCCGAGTGCTGTGCAGCATTGATCGTGACCGCCGGCAACGATCTTAACCCTATCGGGCAGGCCCAACTGACGAGCGACGGACGGGTCTACCTGGCCGGTGACCCTGCCGGGAGGGACGACACGCGGCAGCTTGCCGGCAGGTATGCCGGCAGCCTGCAGCAGCTCGGCGGACCAGTCGCCGCTGTGGATATCGAGCAGCAGCGTGCGGTTGGCCAGGGAAGTGTCGGCAGTCGCTTCACCGCCGAGAAGGAATCCCACCAGACCGCCCCACAACATGAATTTATCCGCCCGCTCGAAGGCGTCTGGGCAGTGATCGCGCAGCCAGGCCAGCTTGGGGGCTGAGTAAGCTGCGCCCAGGATATTGCCGTTGATCTGGTGCAGGCGCTCCCGCCCCGGGTCCACTGCCAGTGCAGCAGCATATTCTTCGCCACGTCCATCGTGCCCCAGGATGCAGTTACCGAGGATCTGGCGGTCGGCGGAGACGGGCGTCATGGCCTCGCCGCAGGAGGTGACGCACAGGGCTGCGATGGGGTCGTTTTGGGTCGCACGGGCGGCTTCGGCGATGACCGCTTTGACCTGCTCCCAGACCAGGCGGCTGTCGAACTCGGCCCAACCTGGCTGGGGGTGGAGGGTCTCGTATTCGCGGTAAGCCAGCGCCAGCAGACGACCCTCGGCGTCGATCACTCCTGCTTTGCAACCCGTCGTGCCAACGTCAATACCGAGGAGGCTCATATTATCTGATTTTAACAGATGATGGGCTGTATGCCCAGGACTGCGCAGGTTGCCAGCAGGTCGTCCTGGAGGTCGCCGTAGGCCATGTGGATATATTCGGAGCGCAGGTTCTGGACGAAAAAGTCCAGGCTGCCATCCAGCTTCAGGAAGGCGTGCGGCCACATCGGGTAGCCGCATTCCTCCAGCCAGGCGGGATCGCCTTCGATGGCTTCGCCGGGGGCGATCAGCATCACATACTTCCCCTGGACTCTGGACAGGCGGGCCAGGGTAATGCGCCCCGGCTTGCAGACCAGTCCGGTGCACACACCGCTGGCTTTGCATTCCAGGCGGGGCTGGTAGCTGAGCCTGACGTCCTTGGGGTCCTTGGCCAGGTTGATGGCTCCGGCGCCGTCGTCGATCATGCGCACGATGCCGGTCTTCTTGTCCACCAGGTTGACATCGGCGGTGAAGAGGGGCTGGTCGCTGAGCTGGCGCAATATGTAGGCGGTAATTGCGCCGTTGGAATCGTTCAGGCAGGTAGTCACGAATCCGCGCGAGGAGAGCCGGCTCTGCGCCAGGCACATCGAGCAGTAGTTGTCGCTCAGACCGAACATGTCGTTGACGCCGGTGAAATCGAACTTCTCGCGGGCGATGATCCTCTCCATGCCCAGGTAGAGACGGATGGAGCGCTCGGTGACGCGGTCGTATGGAGGCACGCTGCCATATTCCTGCTGCAGCTTTGTGTAATATTGTAACAGCTCTTCGGGAGGCACTTTCTCGCCTTCAGCGACCACCTCATACTGGTCGATGAAACCGATGGTCACGCCGAAGTCGCGCATCCACTGAGACGGGTCGACCGGGCCGGTGTAGATGCCCATGCCATGACCGCCCACCGAGCCAAAGCGTGACTTGCGCAGCACGTTTTTGACATGCGCGGCGCGTGCGAAACGCACGATAGCATCCACCAACCCCGGCTCATTGGGCATGCCGTAGACGACCTGGTGAGGGATGCCGACCTCGTCCAGTGAGCCGTGGGTGACCGACAGGCCGCCGATGGACCACAGGCGCGGGATGGGCAAAGCCCACAGCAGGATAGGGCGACCGAAACGCTGCGCGGCCTGCAGGATGCGGTCGGCCCAGTTCCAGGTCTGGACGAAGAGCACCATGGCGTCGACATCTTCATCCAGGAAGCGCTCGACGACCTGCAGGGATTCGTCGATCTCGCTGACCACGTGGTCATGCGCAACGACCTCGAGGGGGGCTGCCTGGAGAGCTTTCAGGGCGATGAGGGTATCTTCAGCCTGGATCCAGGCCTGACCTGTCTCGCTGCTGGCGGTGTACAGGCCGGGCCAGGTGATGGGCAAAAAGCCAACCTTGGGTGTGGGTGCCATAAGCATTCTCCTGGTCTGTGTGATAAGGATTAGATAATCAGGTAATAAGGTGATCGGGTGATCATATCATAGGGTGATACGGTGGTCCGTACCAGTTTAATTGTATATCAGGATATAGCAGATGTCAATAAGGGAATTGGCGTGCGAAAGTCAACAGCATTTCTGGAGAGAATGAAATGGAACTTGGACCCACTGAATTGATATTGATCCTGCTGATCGTGGTCCTGCTGTTCGGTGTGGGCCGGATCGGTAAAATTGCCGGTGAGCTGGGCAGTGGCATCCGCGCCTTTCGAGAGGGGCTGCAGGACACGGCTCCCGCTAAACCCTCTGAAGAAAAACCCAAAGAACCAGAGACTGAAGGACAGAAACCGGCTGGTGCTTAGCTGCCGGACCGAGGCTTCAGGATACTTAAGGAAATGTGGTTCACTGGCTGCCTGGCCCAACCCACAGATTCGCCTCTGCATCCCACCGCCAGCCGGGGGAGGAGAGCAGCAGCGGGTGGCGCGGCCAGCCAGCCTGGATGCGCCTCAGAGTGACCTCCCACGGGCAAATGCCGCTCAGGGCATCGGCAGCTTCAACGTTGCAGGCGCCGACCGCTAACGCGGCGGTGATGGCTTCCATGGGCGACATGCCGCGCAGCAGCCCGCTCAAGAAGCCGGCGATGGTGGCGTCGCCGGCGCCGGTGGTACCCACCACATCGACCTGGAAGCACGGCGCCCACAGCTCTATATCTGCCCAGGCGGACAGGTCCGAGGGCCGGGCACGACCCATCCTCTGCAGTGCCTTCCTGTCAGCCGTGCGC
>CAZPWU010000093.1:0-7559 GCA_964590325.1 uncultured Anaerolineaceae bacterium
CTGGTCGTGGTCGCCTGCAATACCGCCTCAGCGGCTGCCTTGCACCACCTGCGCCAGGTTTTTCCGCCAATACCTTTCGTGGGCATGGAGCCGGCAGTCAAGCCTGCCGCCGAGTGTACCAAGACCGGCGTGGTGGGTGTGCTGGCAACCCCGGCTACGTTCCAGGGTGCGCTGTATGCCTCGGTGATGGAACGCTTTGCTAACGGTGTGACCGTACTCCAGCATACCTGCCCGGGGCTGGTCTCCCAGATCGAAGATGGGTGGCTGGATGCTCCCAAAACCCGTGCAATCCTGGAGGAGGCTCTGCATCCTATGCTGGAACAGGGCATTGACACAGTCGTGCTCGGCTGCACCCACTACCCGTTCGTCATCCCGCTGATCCAGGAAATTGTCGGTCCAGCGGTAAGAGTCATTGACCCGGCTCCAGCGGTAGCCCGCCAGGTCAGGCGGCTGCTGGAGGCCCACAGCCTGTGCAGTCCTGACCCCCAGCCCGGAGCAGTCCACTATCGGACCACGGGCGACCCGGCCCAGCTACAGGCCCTGCTGCCCCGCTTGATCGGCGAAGCCGGGACAGTGGCACATGTTTGCTGGGTGGGCGACGTGCTGGAGCGGTAACCTACCCAAATCTGCATTAAATCAGTCTTGCCCCACAGCTTTCCACTTAACCTGCACCCGGGCACCTTTATCGGGGGCCGAGTCGATATTGAGCTCGGCGCCGATCAACGCGGCACGCTCATGCATCCCAGCCAGCCCAAAATGCTTGTGTGCTACCAACTCCGCCATATCCAACTGATCTCCAGCAGGGAAGCCCACGCCGTCATCCTCGACCAACAGGTCGACCTGGTCAGGATCCAGCCGGCCGATAATACTGATTTTCTGGGGGTGGGCGTGCTTTAAGGCGTTCTGGCAGGCTTGCTGGACGATCCTGTACAAGTGTAATTCCGTCTGGGGCGGATAGCGTACGTCACTTGGAGGGATATCGCATTGAACCAGGACGTGCTCGCCAGCCTGGTCTGAGATCATATCGACCAGCTCGTCTAAAGCAGTCCACAACCCGTAGTTCAACATCGTCGGATGCAGCCCGTTGATGATTGAGCGGATATGGGCGGCGGCTGTCTGGAAAGCCTGCTCAAATTGGGGTGAAGCACTGTTCTCGTCCACGCTCATTGCCAGGACTGCCAGCTGGTTGAGCACATCGTCGTGCAGCTCAAGGGCCAGGTTATTGCGCTCAATTTCACCCCGCTCAATGTCGGCCTGGTAGAGGACACGCAACTGCCCGGCCTGCTCAATGTTCATCAAGGCCAGAGCGGTCTGGTTCATGAGGGCCTGAAGGGTAGGTATCTCGTTGGCCGAGTAGACATCATCTGGGGATCGCCGGCCCAACAGGCACAAACCCACCGGTTTTTCGTCCACCGAAAGGGTCAGGATCAGGCGCGTCCATGGGCAGGGATAGCCCCGCCAACCATCAGACGCTGGCGGACGGATTGAGCCAGCCTGTGCGAGCAAGGTCGGGATTTCAGCTGGCTTTGGCAACTGATCGTCATCCAACCCCAGGGTGAAGACCGGGGTCGGACGTAAGGTGCTATCCAGCCGCAGCAGAGTTGCCTGGCGGATGAGCAGGGTAGGCAGGACCTCCTCGCGGATAAAGTGGCTCAGCCGGTTAATATTCATACTGGTAGTAATGCGGGCTGTATAGGCTTCCAGCAGTCCGGCCGGAGGTAAAGGCAAACCCAAGAGGTGCTGCTCTACCCAACGTCGAAAGAGGGGGTAGAAATAGATGATGAGAATAGCTGCCAGAGCCGGCGCTATGAGACCAACGAAAAGCGGTGGATCAGGGACATGGAGAAACCTGAGCGCCAGAGGCACCAAAATGACAAACAGGCTACCCAGCAGGGCAAAAAAGAGATAACCAGAGATGAGCTGATTAGCGCGCAGCTCAAACCTGCTGAGTTGGCTGCGGTAGCCGATGTAAATATATGCCCATGGCAGGATGATTAACGTCAAGAGGAAAAAGGACACATAGGGTGGTACCCGGCCAAACATCCCGGCGATGCTGATACCGATGAACGGCCCGAGGGCCAGTCCTGCTACAACGATCAGGAGAGCGATGCTGCGGCGCTGGGCAGGTTGGAGGACGTAGTGGTAAATTAATAACCCAAGAGAACCGCATATCCCGAGGAACGCACCGATATAGTAATTCGAGTCAGGCAGCACCTGGAATAATTCGGCGACCGCCAGAGCGCTTGCGCCCAGGTAAAGGGTCCCCCATACCCAGGCCGGCAGCCGCTTCAAAGGCTGGGGGAAGATATAATGCAGATGTAAGTATACCGGCAGGCACATCCATATGCCCATCCTCAGTACAATCGGGCTTCCCCAGAGATGGTCGCTCGAAATGGTGCCCGTCATGATCCAGATCGAGGTCAGGTAATTGCTGGTGAGCAACAGTCCCCAGAGTGTGCCTTTAGGGCGAATAAAAAGCAAAATGGCCACGCTGGTCGCCCAGGAAACATATGCGAGCCACCACGCGTTCAACAGGCGGTGAAAAATTTCACCTGGGGTAGACCCCGGCATCACCCAAGGAAGAGTGAGCACCAAGTCCCCACGCTTGACGGTAATGGGCACCACCTGTTCTGGCTGAGCACCATCAAAAAAGGCCCAGAGTTTATTGGTTTTAAAGTCATCCAAAGACACGGACCCGATTTCCAGGATCTGATCCCCTATCTGCAGTTCTGCCCCGGGTTCTCCCGTGACATACAGGTCCGTCACCCGCCCAGTGGATGCGTTAAAGTAAAAACCGGAATATGGAACATGGATAAAATATGCGATCGTGTAGGTTAATAGAACCGCGAGCACGAGCCAGGGGGAAAGGTTAACAACAGGTCCTGGTAAATAGTGTTCCCGTATGCGCGTGATTACTTTAACCATTTTTAACCGCGTGTAAGACAAGATTTGGTAAGTGATTGCTAACTACCAGCCTTGGCTTGAAAAAAGCCTAAAGGGTGTGCGTGGGGGCGTACGCCCCCACGCACACCCTTTATCCGGTTACCTCTTAATTATAGCGCAAAGCGAGGCGTACCGCCGTCAAGCTGGGCAGAGCCTGTTAGAGGGGGCAGCAGTCGAAACGGCCCGGTTCAGATTTTCTTTTCGGCTAACGTTCGGATATTGGGAACTGCCACCTCAGGGGTGATCAACCCGAGCTGGCGAGCCTTGGTGATGGCGGTGGCCCGGTTGCGCACATTCAGCCGGATATAAGACCCGGAAAGAAGGTTCCGCATCGTTGAATTGGCAATCCCCATCCTCTTTGCCAGGTTAGCGGATGTATCCTCCGGGTAAGCTGCGCACACTGACAGAGCCTCTGTCTGGCGCGTAGTCAACAGAGGGCCAAGTCCGTCAGACTGGCGCTTCATCATCAACATATGAGCTTTGTGGCTTAAATAAATCCCACCCTTGGTAACAGATAAGACGATCGCACCAAGCTGCCGGATGCTGGGCTGGTCATCTTTAAAGATATAACCGCTGGCCCCGGCCTCCATCACAGCACTGATCAGTGCACGCTGAGCGTGCATGGAGATGACCAGGATCGACAGGTCATCATAAATCTGGAGCAACCTGGGGATCACATGCAGGATAGGGTAAGGATCGAGACGGTGAGGTGAGGTCGGTACAGTAACATCCAGCAGGAGCACATCGGTAGGATTGCGCGCCAGCATGGGTTCCAGCTCATCACCATAATTTGCTGTCGCGACCACCTGTATCTCCGGTTGCGTGCTCAAACGGAAACTATAGCCGTCGATTATACTTTGATGATCATCTAGAATCGATACTCGGATTTTTTGAGGCATCCCCCGACCTTTACGGCAAGTATAGTATAAGCATAGCAAATAATTCACCAGGAAGCAAGTCTGTAGGGAAAAAACAGTACAAATGCCTATATACTTCTGCTACACGCCTATTCTCAAATGCCCTTAAATCGTATATAAATAGCCTAACAGTACTACTCGTAAACAGGGGGGCAATTACAGAAATCAGGTTGTCTAAATAGAATCTTCGCTGAAGTGGGCGTAAGGGGAAACGCCCGCTTCGACTTTCTAATAACCGGCTGAAACTATCAAAAAAGGCTTGCATTCTAAAAAAAATGTGGTATTATTTAAACAACGAGCGCTTGGGTGCCCCCCTCACCCAGGTGCTCGTTATTTAACGCCAGATACCGACCATTTATAATATCCATAGTCTTCAAGTGACCCGGTCACTCCTATTCAGGGGATCACTGCAACCCAATTGGATCCTCCATCGGTCGTCTTGAGCAGCTGGCTGTGACCATTCTCATCCATGGTCAGCACAAAGCCAGTGGTGGGGGTGACGAAATCCAGCTGTCGAATGGCCTCGCCTAAATTGACATTTGGTGTGATCCTTGTCCAGGTTTGCCCGCCATCGTGGCTCACATCGAGTGTTGTGCCATCCCATACCCAGATATCGCGCATGGGGATCATATCGTAAATTCCGCTATTTTGAACCGGCATAGTGCTGTTCCAGCTTGCTCCCCCATCGTAAGTAGTGTAAAAATCCTTATAAGGTTTACCTGTATAGAATACAACGGGCAAAATTCCGTGGTACGCGGAAGAAAAGCGCGGTGGATCAATTGAGAGGGTGCTGGTGATAAAACCGGAGGGCAGCTTCAGGTCCTGGTGCTGCCATGTGCGAGTACCATCCTGCGTGGCAAACAGCCAGGCGTAACCATCCTTTGGCTCCGTACCGGTCACCCAGCCGTGCCTCTCATCCAGGAAGGTCAGCCCATTTTTCATCCCAGCGAAAGGCAAGCCACCAGAGGGTTCCGGCGTCGAAGGATCAATTTTATACACCTGGTTCCAGGTGCCCCCACCATCCGTGGTTTGGTAGATCTCTGCATCGGCTGAACCGGCCGCTGCCGAAGGGACATACAACCCCCAGCCCGTCTGGGGATTCGTGAACTGGAGCACCCCCCCCGGGAAGGGAACGGAAGCCGACTGCCAGCTTTGCCCCCCGTCATTCGTGCGAAAGAGGATGCCCAACGAAAAATCTTGTGGGTCGAGAGTGAGCTCCCAGGCCGTGTTGGCATCCAGGTAATAGCCGCGCGTAGTCTCACCTCCGGCAAAGCCCTGCGGTGTCACATCAAACCACTGGTTGCCTCCATCCGTGGTGCGCAGGATGCTTGACTCGCTTAAACCCCAACCATCCGTCTCGCTTTTCATGGCGATAAAAGTCAGCCTTGGGCTGGCAGAAACCTTGGGGGTAAGAGCAGGCACGCGCGTCACCGTAACTCCGGAGGGGAAGGGTGTCGGGCGTGCGGTGGGCGGTGGAGAACTGGGCTTGGGAGTGGTCTGCCACGGCCATGTGCATGAAGCCGCGACAGTTACGGTTAAAACAACACTGACCAACACGCGTATCCAGTTAGATAAAGGTTTCATAATTGCGTTTCCTTATCTCAGGGGAATTTATCTCACAAAACCCGGAAGAGCCATTATGGTTTATAGCTATTAATCCAACCACTCGACGATGGTCGCTTCACCCTGGCCGACGCCCACGCATAGAGTAGCCAGGCCATAATAAGGCCGTCTCTCTGCAGAAGCGCGACGACGCATCTCGTGCAGCAGCGTCGTCAAGATGCGCGCCCCTGAGCAACCCAGCGGGTGACCCAGGGCTATCGCTCCACCATTGACATTGGTGGTCTCATGACGCAGTCCCAATTCCTTCATCACAGCCAGTGATTGCACCGCAAAGGCTTCGTTAAGTTCGATCAAGCCAATTTCCTCAAGTGCCAGCCCGGCATGCCTCAGGACCTTGCGCGTAGCAGGCACCGGTCCAACGCCCATGGTGCGGGGAGCCACACCCGCCGCGGCCGAAGCTGAAATCCGAGCCATTGGCTTAAACCCAAGCTCGTGAGCTTTCTCGGCGCTCATCAGCAGGAGCGCCGCCGCACCGTCGTTTAAGCCCGACGAATTACCCGCAGTCACCGTTCCGTTTTTCCGGAAGGCGGGTTTCAGGCGGGCAAGTGATTCCATCGAGGTATCGCGGCGTGGACGTTCGTCGGTGGTCACCAGGACGGGGTTCCCCTTCCGTTGTGGGACAAGCACCGCTACGATTTCCTCCGCGAACCTGCCGGAGTCAATCGCTGCAATCGCCCGGCGGTGGCTCTCGCAGGCGAAGGCATCCTGCTTCTCACGGGTGATTTTGGGTAACAGCTCGGCAAGGTTTTCAGCAGTTTCACCCATCGATTCCGTGCCGTATAGCTCCTGCATCTTAGGATTAGGGTATCGCCAGCCCAAGGCAGTGTCCCAGGCAGTCAGATTGCCAAAGGCAAAGGGCTGTTCAGCCTTGGGGACGGAATATGGCGCCCGTGACATGCTTTCCACACCTCCAGCGATAAACACATCGCCCTCACCGCAACGGATGGCACGTGCAGCCTGGTTGACGGCATTCAGCCCGGAGGCGCACAGGCGGTTAAAAGTCACTGCGGCAACCTCTACTGGAAAGCCCGCCAGCAGCAATGCCATACGGGCTACATTGCGGTTGTCCTCACCAGCTTGGTTAGCACAGCCGAGGTAAACCTCTTCGACGATGGCGGGGTCAATGCCAGTGCGCTGGAGGATAGCCTTCAAAACGTGCGCGGCCAGGTCATCCGGCCTGACGGGCGCCAGCACGCCTCCCAACGCGCCGATGGGGGTGCGGATGGCATCAATAATGACAGCTTCGGGCATGGTTCTCTCCTGTTTGTGTTCTAATTCTACCATCTAGGTTACGCGAAGTCTGTCCAATCGTTGTTATACATTAAAACATTAATTTTTACCTTGTATTATTGATAGTTCTCCTGTATATTATTTCGTATGAATATCCAAGATCGTATTACCCTTGTTGGAGGAGTCGTCCTCATTGGCCTGGGAGTCCTCTTCCTGGTTCTAACTACCGTCTTAGGCCTGACCGTCGCCACGACCTGGCCGATTATCTTCTTCGTCCTCGCTGCCGGTTTCTACCTGCCGCCACTGGTCCTGCCGTATGCCCGCCAGGCTTTAGCAGCGTTATTTATCCCTGGCTCAGTGATGCTGGCGCTTGGCTTGATCTTTTTCTACGATACACTCACCAGTGATTGGGCTTCATGGGCCTATGCCTGGCTATTGATCCCGGCGGGTGTAGGTCTCGGCCTGGCGCTCGCAAGTTGGGTTGGCGGATGGGGTAAGGATCCGGCGGTGGTCGGCCTCTGGATGCTCGCCGTCAGCGCAGCCATTTTCTGTATATTCGGCACGCTGTTCGGTGGGCCGGTGCTTAAGGCCATCACACCGGTACTCCTGATCCTGGTAGGGATACTGATCCTGCTACGCGCTTTCTTAAAGCGCCCCACCCGGACGATATAAGATCCTTCGTGAAGATTGGCAGAAAAGAAAAACGCCCCACTCAGAGGCGCTTTTGCGTTTAATATAAACGGGCGCATACCTGTTTGCCTGGTGCCCCCAGGCAGATTCGAACTGCCGTTTTAGCCTTGAAAGGGCTGCGTCCTGGTCCCCTAGACGATGGGGGCAAGTAAGGTA
>CAZPWU010000094.1:0-7532 GCA_964590325.1 uncultured Anaerolineaceae bacterium
CAACCTGGGCTTTTGTTCCAAAGTGTTTATCAACGAACAGTTCATCGAATTTCGCCTGGTAATTCGCGATCAATGAAGGATCTGTGATATCCAGGAGATTGTTATTATTACGGAAGGTGTCATTATAGGATAAGTTCCATGAACCCATTAATAGCGTCACACCATCGACGATGATCATTTTGTCGTGCATCAAGCCATTCGAACGTCCCCCGTCCACGACTCGGATATGAGCAGCGTTCAGGGTTTGTAAAGAGTCGAAAGCCTGTCTATCCGTTGATTCACTGGCTTTTAATTCATGGGTACCATTAACCAAATCAAGAACAACCCGTACTTTCACTCCCCGCTGACTGGCATTGACCAGAGCCGTAGTAACACTTGGTAAGTTAAAATCGAAAGATGCCACGTCGATGCTGTGTTGTGCGGCATTTAAAACTTGTATGACAAAACGGTCAATGCCATTAGACAGGTTATCAGGTGGATTAGGGTCGGTGAAATAAACCTGTAACCAGGAGAGTGATCCACCTGGAGTACCAGTAGTCGATACGACTGGAGCTGTTGGTGTAGGTAAACATGCGTTGCAAAGCAGGATCAGGCTGCATAATAAAGCAATCAGGACTTTATATCTTGTAATATTCATTCGTAATCCAATCGTTGAAATAATAATGGTCAGATGATGGCTTGAGTTACCTTTATCAAACATGGGTAAGATTCTAACCGGCGGTTGGCGAAAGCCAGTGAATAAGTGATTGCATGACCTCCCGTGCGGGCTTCCCAGGTAGCTGTGCTGCCACATTTTGGCACACTTCAATGCTCATGATTTGGGCCTGCCCAAATGCCCTGGCATAGTCTTCAGCCAGCAGGCGGATGTCTTCAGCAAGTGCTTCTCCAGGTTTGGCATTACGATCAGCGGCGATCTGGTTAATCCTGCGCATTACAGCCATAAGCTCATTCAGCTTTGTGTTTGCGGTTTCGTCATCCTCCAGGTTTTGGATCAGCATACAGGCATGGCTGATCCCCCAATCAATTAGCCAATTGGCATCTTCGTCTTCGAGACCATCGGTGAGGTTCTCAGTCTCTGTGATCCGATCAATAACGGTTTGCTCGTTCATAGGTCTCCTCTCGATGTGGTAAACACCATTATAACCAATAGCTGGCATCATACTCATGTTACAGTCGCATTTTTAGAGGATGAGGTTTACAATATCGGGGAATTAATCTACCCAAATAATTGTCAAAGCCTGTCAGTATTTATTATTAGACGGACAATATAGTAAGGAGAGGAATAATGTTTGTTTCAGCGCCGAATTTGTCGAGGATTCGCCCATATCGGTTTTTTATGGTTTTAATAATCGTATGTTCAATAGTCTTAAGTGCTTGTGCACGCATACCTTCTCAGCAAGAAGAAGCAACCCCAACGCCAATTCCTACCCCTATCATTCCGACTAAGCCAACCTATACGGTTCAGAGAGGGAATATCGACACGACAACCGACTTCACCGGTCGTATTTCTCCTACTATCCAGAGCGAGCTGTTTTTTCGGAAAGAGGGTCGGGTAAATAATGTCTATATCAAGAAGGGAGACACGGTGAATGTTGGTCAATTGTTAGCTGATCTTGAAACCGGCAACCGAGAATTTGATATCCGGCGTGCACAGGCGAATCTGGATATCGCTAAATACAGCCTGGACTTGACCAAACAACAAATGCCCTCATGGACTACCGGATATACATTAACTCTTACTATCAAGGAGCGTGAGGTAGAACTGGCTCAAATTAATCTGGATGAATTAAACAAGGATATCGCAGATGCGCGCATCGTCTCGCCCATCACCGGTACTGTTCTTTCTATATCTCTCCTGGAAGGGATGCAGGTAGATGCCTATAAGCCAGTCTTGGTCGTAGCAGATATCAGTAAATTAGAGGTGAGTGCCGATCTTATGAGTGAAGCCTTAACAAAGTTAGTCGAAGGTATGAAAGTGTCTGTTCAGCCTGTCGGACGCCCTGGCAAGACAATCGATGGTACTATCCGCCGACTGCCGTACCCTTATGGAGGCAGCAGCAGTAGTAACGCTTCTGACAAAGAAGATAAAACCACACGAGTTGCACTCCAGGTTGATCCAACGACATTGGGTTATGAACTCGGGGATATAGTAAAAGTGACTGTGGTGCTGGAACATAAAGAGAGTATTCTCTGGATTCCACCCCAGGCTATTCGTACATTTGAAGGTCGAAAGTTTGTTGTTGTGCAAGATGATCAAGGCCAGCGTCGCGTCGATGTCAAACTCGGACTTCAAAGCGAGGACCGCGTCGAAATTACCGATGGGCTGACCGAAGGTCAGGTCGTTTTGGCTCCATAAATATAAGAGAACCGGGAGAATACCATGAGGTCAATCTTACGTTTATGGGCTATATTCGTTGTTACTATTAAACGCGTCTTAACCCAACGCGGTCTGGCGTTGGCAACCTCTTTGGGATTAGTTGCAGCCGTCGCGCTGACCATGAGCATTCCGATTTATGCTGATGCGGTCTACCAAAACATTCTAAAGAGTGAAGTCGCCGACAGTTCTCCAGGGGAGGGGAAACAGGCGACCCGTCCACCATTTGCTTTCATGTTCCGCTACGTGGGAAGTTGGTCGGGACCGGTACAGTGGGATAAGATAAAACCACTGGATAATTATATGTCTGGTCCGGTAACCGCTTCCTTAGGGTTGCCTCAGATGCTGTTTGTACGGTACTTTAAAACCGAGTCTCTTCAGCTCTTTGCTCATGAAAAAAGTGCGTCTTATAAGGATACTGAAACTCCATTGGAGTGGGTAAGTTTTGCTACCTTAAGTGACCTTGATAAGCATGTTAGTCTCTTAGAAGGCAATTACCCTATTACGACAACCTCCTCAACGAATACCCAAAATGAGGTCCTGGTTAATGAAGCGATGGCTACCAAGCTGGGCCTTCAGGTTGGCGAGACATATGTCACTTATGGTGAGATCACGACCGACCAAGGATCCGCGTCGGTCCAAATTCCGCTCCGGATTGCAGGAGTTTGGAAAGCCACCGACCCCACAGAGGCGTATTGGTTCTACAGCCCTTCTGAATACGAGACCACCTTACTGGTACCAGAGGCAACCTTCGCAAACCGCATTACACCGGACTTGAAAGGTAATGTTTACCTGGCGTTGTGGTATATGGTGATGGATGGTTCTAGGGTTCATTCAAATGATGTCCCTTCTTTATTAGGTCGAATTGGGTATGTGCACCAGTACGCCTATAATCTACTGAACAAGACACGGATGGATATTTCTCCGGTAGAAATCCTCACCAACTATCAGCGTGCTGCTGGCTCACTCACCATCTTCCTTTATAGTCTTAGCATCCCCATCCTCGTCATGATCCTGACGTTTGTCGGTCTGGTGGGGGAGATGTCGGTGGGGCAACGGCGTAATGAGATTGCGGTCCTGCGTAGCCGTGGGGCTACACTGCTTCAGGTTTTAGGGATGGCAGTCTTGGAAGGGTTACTTTTAGGGGCTGTTGGCATGATTGTAGGTGCACCCACATCGCAAGCCGTTGCCCAATTTTTCGGTAAAGCGCGTAGTTTCCTGGATTTTACGGCGCAATCCCACTTAAAAGCTGACCTCACTACGGTCGCCCTTCGCTTTGGGCTTATTACAGCGGGGATTGGACTGATCGCCATATTGCTGCCAACCCTGAGCGCAGCCAGTCATACAATTGTTACCTATAAACAAGAGCGAGCTCGACAGCTTCGACCAGCATGGTGGCAGCGCGTCTGGATGGATGTTATCCTGCTAGTACCAGCAGTATATGGTGCTTACCTGCTCCGTCGCCAAGGTGGCATTGTCTTACCAGTAAAAGGCGTATCTCTGTCAAATGATCCTTTCCAGAATCCCTTGCTCTTGCTGGTGCCGGCACTGGGGATTTTTGCTCTAACACTATTCCTCCTGCGTATCTTACCCTTTTTAATGAGAGCGGTCGCCTGGTTGGCCGCTCGAACAAAGAGCGTCGGGGTTCTGTTAGCTACCCGTCACCTTTCTCGAACCTCGGGAATGTATAGTGCTCCACTCATTCTACTGATAGTCACCCTCAGTCTATCGACTTTAACAGCTTCGCTTGCACAAACTCTCGACAGGCATCTACACGACCAGACTTATTACCATATCGGGGCAGATATGAGCGTCGTAGAGTTGGGAGATACACAAGGAGGACTACTAAGCCTTGGAGGTCAATCTTCTAGTGCTGGCCAGCAGGGACAAGACTTTCGATGGTTCTTTTTGCCTGTGACTGAGCATCTTAAGGTGCCTGGAGTAACTGCGGCTGCCCGCATTGAGCACGGCCCTATCAGTATCGTATTAAGTGGGGGGACTGTGAATGCAAACTACTATGGGATAGATCGGGTTGATTTCCCAAAGGTTGCATTCTGGCGTAAGGATTTCGCATCCGTTTCACTCGGTACACTAATGAATTACCTTGCTCTGACGACCGAAGGTGTGCTGGTGTCGCGCGATTTCATGGTCACCAATGGGCTTAAGCCAGGTGACACCTTAAATGTCTCGGTTTATAACAATGGTACATCGACAAACATGGACTTAAAAATTGTTGGCGCCTTCAACTTGTTTCCTACCTGGTATCCGGAGGATGGACCATTGCTGGTAGGCAATTTGGATTACTTCTTTGAACAAATGGGTGGCGAACAGCCCTATGACGTGTGGTTACGCACAATCCCGAATGCTGATTATCCTAAGCTTATCGAAGGTGTCCGTGAGTTATATCTACGGTTATTAAATTATGACATATCACCCCTCGAACTGGTTCAAGAACAGAGTCGCCCTGAACGCCAGGGTCTATTCGGCCTGCTCTCCGTGGGTTTTATGGCTCTAGCTCTGCTCACTGTATTGGGCTTTTTATTATATGCGCTGTTCTCTTTCCGCCGTCGATTTATTGAGCTTGGTATGCTGAGGGCGATTGGGTTATCAGCCGGACAGATGATGGTCTTTCTAGCCTCCGAATTGGCTTTTCTATTGCTAATCGGAATCGCAGCTGGAACTGGGCTGGGAGTATGGGTAAGTAATTTATTCATACCTTATCTACAGGTAGGAACCGATGTTACCTCTCGTATCCCACCCTTCCTGGTACAAATAGACTGGCCTTCTATTTTTCGGATATATATTCTCTTTGGACTGCTGTTTGTGATCGCGCTGGGAGCGCTGGCTGCGTTGTTGTTGCGGATGAAGATATTCCAGGCAGTAAAATTAGGTGAAGCGGCTTAAAATGGCTGAAAATAGTTTTATCCTTTGTGAGGGATTGGTCAAAATTTATAAAGTAGCTAACCTGGAGGTGGTCGCCTTACAGGGCTTGGACCTGTCTGTCGCGCGTGGTGAGTTATTAGGGATAGTCGGTGCGAGTGGGAGTGGGAAATCGACCCTGATGAATATCCTAGGAGGCCTGGATCGCCCCTCGGCGGGGAGGGTATGGGTTGATGGTAGTGACCTGCTCAAGATGTCAAATGCTGACTTGAACGGGTATCGTCGTACTAAAGTAGGTTTTGTCTGGCAGCAAGGGGCGCGCAACTTGATCTCCTATCTCAGTGCCCTGGAAAATGTAAAATTACCCATGACCCTTGCTGGGCAAACCCCCAACAAAGAACGTGGACACGCCGAGGCCTTGCTGGAAGTGGTAGGATTGGCTGAACGCAAGCACCACCGGTTGATAGAGTTATCAGGCGGTGAACAGCAGCGGGTTGCCATCGCAGTTGCCCTGGCGAATAGTCCGACTCTGTTGTTGGCAGATGAACCGACCGGTGAAGTCGACTCGGCAACAGCTGCCGGCATATTTAAAGTCTTCCAAGACCTGAATAAACAATATGGTCTAACGACCTTGATCGTTAGCCACGATCAAGGTATCGCACGTTATATGAACCGGGTAGTCGCTATCCGGGATGGCAAGACTTCAAGTGAAACTATTCGTCAGACATTACCGATTATCCCTAAAGGCGATGGATTGGCAGATGGAGAGGAAGGACATGGGGAAATAATGTTTGAAGAGCTGGTGATATTGGATTCGGCTGGTCGTCTTCAAGTACCGCGCGATTACCTGGAAAGGTTAAATATCAAGGACCGGGCTCGCCTTGAATTGGTTGATGGAGGAATTTTAATTCAACCTGTACAAATTTCTCCCCAGGAAGTGGCCGTTGAAACTGCGTCCGATAATCAAGAAGCGATTATTGATGTGCACGGCCTGAGAGGTTGGTGGAACCGTTTACGTAATACGAAGAAGCGTACTAAGCAACAATAAGGTTTGAAAATAAGCTTTTAGAAGCTTGCATACTTCTATCCAATAATATTTTCCATTTATGCAAACGAATCTCGCCCTTGTCATAGAAACGACGCGGGCGAGGTTCGTTTAATCAGTTGCCAAGCATGTAAAATAGGTAATAGGGACCTGGTATCTATTCAGATCTTCATAGAGAGGATACCTGGGGTGGTTAACTGCCTTTCACTTCGGGAGAGCGGTAATCCCAGCCATTTTTATCGAGGTCGGTTAAAATCCCGACGATTGTTTCCACTATTATTTCCCGCATTCGAATGCCTTTCTTTTGAGTACCTTTTGTTGGGTCCCCTGAGGCACCTGTATCTGTGAGTTCATTAAATTTCCACTTGATGTCGACATGAGGGGGCAGGTGGGGTACCACGCCGGCGGCTTTTTCGGGTTGGCATAGCTGAGGAAATAAGGCTAGGCAGATGGATGTCTCTCCTTCACCACCATGACCTAGGCCATTCCATACTTCAAAGAAGTCCGCTGGCACTAAATCGCCTACCATTTTCCACCAGGCATCGAGCGAGACGATCTTAAAATCAGGATGAGCTACCTTTGCGGTTCGCGCAGCAACTTCGATGGGGGCGATATTTCCATCGTGACCGTTCATGATGAAAACCTTGCGAACCCCTTCGCGGTAAACCGATTCCAAGATATCCCGCAGGATGGAAATCTCCGTTTTAAATTGAAAGGAGACGGTGAATGAGAAGTCTTTATAATGTTCACTAACACCGTAATTTACGGGGGGTAAGACAGCGGTTTTGGGAACACGGGCTGCGATATCCAGCGCTAAAAGATAGGCTGTCAACGCATCGGTACCAAAAGGCAGATGCGGTCCATGGCTTTCTAACGATCCGAGGGGTAGGATTACCTTCTCAAAAGGAACAGTCCGGTAGTCAGAGGCAGTCATATGCTGGATTTCAAGTGGATTTTTTTCCATCAATAGGCCTCCTTGGTTGAATGATCAAACAATATGAGTGTATAAATATAAATCGTGATTAACCGACTCACATTACCCTACTATGGTGCAGGTACTTTTTCTGGCACCAACTCAGCAGCTAAAGTGAATTTTCCGTCCTTAACCAAGATGACAGCGACTCCTTTCTGAGGTATGCGGCTGCCCGGTTGGTACGTGATTGCACCTGTAACACCAGGTAAGTTCTTTGTATTCTGTAATGCGTCACGGATAGCTTTCGGATCAGATGAGCC
>CAZPWU010000095.1:0-7498 GCA_964590325.1 uncultured Anaerolineaceae bacterium
CCAGACTTGCCTGAGTATCTGATTGGTGACAGGCGGTATCAATGGAGCAGGGACTATGCTCAGGAGTTTAACTGCTTTGGCTATGTCGACCTCAGGACAACGACCTTACCCGACCTTCAAAATGGACGTGGCGTGGCATACGCCAGATGTCGTATCTGGTCCGATGCTGATGTGGATGGTTATATGGAAATATCCGCTGATCCCTGTTTCAAACTCTGGCTAAATAAAGAACTCACCTTCCGGAGCCAGGCCTGTGTGCTCAAGCAAGTCATCTCCGAACCGGTTCGTTTAAGACAGGGTTGGAATAAAATTCTGGTAAAAATCGCCATATCGAGCGAGAAA
Source organism: uncultured Anaerolineaceae bacterium (assembly GCA_964590325.1). Lineage (GTDB taxonomy): Bacteria > Chloroflexota > Anaerolineae > Anaerolineales > UBA4823 > CAZPWU01. The sequence goes on from CAZPWU010000095.1 coordinate 343, forward strand.
CCTTACAGCGGTAGGGAGTATGGTTTCAATTTCAGGCTCGTTGATGCAAACGGGCAACTGTTAGACAAGCTTTTGTATAGTGTGTGATGTATATAGGAGTAGACCATGACAAGTTCATCCTATGAGGTTGTTCGTCGGGCGGTTGAGTTTAAAAGACCCGAACGGTTGCCAATCCGTTTCGATACCCTGGGGTTAAGTGACGTCCACAACGTTGGCTGGAACCAGATCGGCACGGGTGATAATCGACTGCGCCAGGATATCGATGAATGGGGCTGCCTGTGGCAACGCTCGGAAATGAATAACATGGGCCAGGTAAAAGGTCATCCCCTGGAAGACTGGCGTGCTACCGCTCATTACCAGTGGCCTGACCCGGACTCCCCGGCTTTTTATGAAGGCATGGAAAAGCGCTTCACCGGTTCGGAAGGGAAATATATCATTACCGGGATATTTATGCTGTTATTCGAGCGCATGCATACGCTGCACGGTTTTGAGAATACCTTACGAGATTTATACCTGGAACGCGAAAGAATGGAGGAGCTGGCTGACCGCATCGTAGAGTTTGATCTCGGCATCATCAGGAATATCGCACAACGCTTTCCTGGAAGTATCCATGGGTTTTCATTCACCGATGACTGGGGAACTCAGCAAAACCTGTTTATTAAACCTTCCGCGTGGGATGAATTCTTTAAACCCCGTTATAAACGCATTTTCGATGCTATTCACCGAGCCGGTTGGCATGTCTGGATGCATTCATGCGGTAAAGTCAATACGATTATAGAAGGTCTAATTGAGATAGGGTTGGATGTTATCAATCTACAGCAGCCGCGCGCTCTGGGGATTGAACAAATCGGCCAACGGTATCGAGGGCGGATATGTTTTGAATCCCTGTGCGATATTCAACACACCCTACCATTTAAGGGTGAGGATGCAATACGTGAAGAAGCCCAATTGCTGCTAGAGCATTGGGCTACCCCTGAAGGTGGTTTTATCCTCTCAGATTACGGTGAAGGGCAGGCTATCGGTGTTGAATTAAATAAAAAACAGATGATGCTGAAGGCCTTCTTAGATGCTGATCCCTGGCGTAATGTAGCACGGGTGGCCTAAGCTAAACGGCTATTCTAAATCTAAGCTGTCAACCTTTGGCCTATCCTGTTCGTTGATTATCCCTTCCATATCCAGTGGTGGTAGTTCATCCAGGGAGTTCAGACCGAAATACCTTAGAAAGTCAGAGGTCGTAGCATAAAAGATCGGACGACCGGGCTTCTCAGCGCGACCCGCTTCTTGGATTAAACCTTTGGTAAGCAGGCTTTTGAGAACACCATCACTGTTCACCCCCCGGATTGCATCAATCTCGGGATGGGTTACCGGCTGTTGGTATGAGATAATCGATAGAGTTTCAAGTGCCGCGCGGCTCAATCGCGTGGTTGCCTCTAACCCCAAGAAACGTTCCACCAAAGGTGCCATCTCAGGAGCTGTTGTAATCTGCACGCGCCCATGATGTCGTTGCAGGCGTAAACCGCGCTCCCGGTAATAGGTTTCCAGTGCCACCAGGCCTTTTTCAACCTCATGAGGGGTGATCTCTAAAGCTGAAGCTAATTGTAGAGGGGTTACAGCACCAGGGGAGACAAATAACAAAGTTTCCAACTTAGTGCTTAAGTCGTTTTCTGGGAGAGAGGGTTCGGCCATGCTATAATGAATAACCGATAGAGGTCAGGGATCACTAAATAATTGGTGAGCGGATGAGATTATACCACTCGTGGCGTGTAGCCCCAAAAAAATACACCCGGTACATCATTGGCCTTTGCCAGGTCTCCCGTATTGGATTGGTGACATTATTATTGCTGAGCGGTTGCGTAGCTCCTCGCGTAACACAGGCACAGATCACTGTTAATATAACGGTAGATGGTCAAAAAGATCAGGTACTGATCCCAGCCGGTAGCACAGCCCAGGCTGCGCTCATAGCAGCAAAGGTCAACCTGAATCCATTGGATCGCAGCGATCCACCCTTCTATACAGTATTGACTAATGGAGCTAATATACGTTTGATCAGGGTCCGTGAGGAATTTACAGTCGAGCAGGTCGTCATCCCTTACGAACACCAGGTATTGCGCAACGAATCCATGCCCGAAGGAGAGACTCGCCTCAGCCAGCCGGGTGTTAATGGCATCCAGGAGAACACTTACCGGATCGTTTACGAGAATGGTGTGGAGATCTTACGCAGCCCGGTGAAATCGGTGGTTGTAAAAGAAGCCGTTCCTGAAATTATGATGGTAGGCAGTCAGGCACCTTTTACCCCTATACCAATCCCGGGCCGACTCGCTTACCTTCAGGGAGGTAATGCCTGGGTGATGGAAAAGACGACCGGTAATCGCCGCCCCGTCGTTAACAGCGGAGACCTGGATGGTCGCATTTTTTCCTTATCACCGGATGGTACCTGGTTATTGTATACGCGCCGTTCTACAAAAGAGGGTACGATCAACAGTTTGTGGGTCACAAAAGTGAACGATGACTCTGGTATGACGATCGACTTACAGGCTGCTAACGTGGTCCATTTCGCGGCATTTGCCCCCAACTCGTTAACGATTGCATATTCAACGGTTGAACCGCGCTCCATCGCACCTGGTTGGCAAGCCAATAATGACCTGATCACAGTGATTATCGGCGCCAGTGGATTTGTAACCCGTCCGATCGTGAAACTGGATCCTAATTCAGGCGGTGTTTATGGTTGGTGGGGCACAAACTTTGCCTGGGCTCCGGACGGAAATAGGATGGCATACAGCCGACCGGATGGGGTTGGTATTCTCGAATTCGGTAAATCCGATCTGATTCCGCTTCTCAACATCACTCCTTTGCAAACCGGCAGCGATTGGGCCTGGGTTCCAGGATTGACCTGGGGACCGGATGGGAAAGAATTATATACGGTCGATCATGTCCCTCAACAAGGAGCTTCATCGCCGGAAGTATCACCGCTTTTTGACCTGACCGCCGTACCTCTTGAAGGTGGTGCGCCTATACGCCTGGTCTCTCAGGTGGGAATGTTTGCTTACCCGGTGCCATCTCCGGTACAGCACCTGGATAATGATGAGGATGCCTACCAGGTAGCATTTTTACAAGCGATATTCCCAACCCAAAGTGAGACCAGCAATTACAGGCTTAACGTAATGGACCGGGATGGTTCTAACCAACGTGTCCTTTTTCCTCCTGAAGGTGCGCCGGGTTTAAAACCTCAACAGGTTGCCTGGTCACCCCTGGTGGCGGATGGAAAAGACACTCGCATGATCGCAGTGATCTACCAGGACAATATTTGGTTGGTGAACGCAACCGATGGGCAGGCCTATCAAATTACCGGAGATGGGCTGACTCATCGAGTGGATTGGAAATAGTAATAAAAATCACTACTTGAGGGGTTCTACAAATGCGAATTCTCCTAACTGGGGCTGCAGGTTTTCTAGGCTCGCATCTCTCTGATCGGTTGCTTGCTGATGGACACGAGGTGGTGGGAATGGATAACTTTATCACCGGCAGCCCGGATAACCTGGCCCATTTGGCTGGGCATCCCAGGTTCCTGTTCATACGGCATGATGTTTCCAATTTCATCTTCGTACCAGGTAAGGTAGATGCAGTGCTCCACTTAGCTTCACCTGCCAGTCCTAATCCTATTTCACCACATGGCTACGTAAATCTACCCATACAAACCATGAAAGCAGGCGCATTAGGAACCCACAACACCCTTGGGGTTGCCCGCGCCCATGCTGCATGCTTTTTGCTAGCTTCCACCAGCGAAATCTATGGCGACCCTTTGGTACATCCGCAAACCGAGTCCTATTGGGGTCATGTGGATCCGATTGGGACGCGTTCGGTATATGATGAAGCCAAGCGTTTTGCAGAGGCTCTCACCATGGCTTACCATCGCTTCCACGGTATAGATACGCGGATTGTTCGTATTTTTAATACTTACGGACCGCGCATGCACCTGGACGATGGTCGCGTTGTACCGAATTTTTTACAGCAGGCCCTACGTGGTGAACCACTCACCGTTTATGGTGACGGTTCGCAAACGCGCAGCTTCTGCTATGTGGATGATCTGATCGATGGGGTTGTCCGCCTGCTGTATTCGAGCGAACACGAGCCTGTCAATGTCGGCAATCCAGTGGAAACAACCATCCTGGAATTCGCTGTGCTGATCAACCGCCTGGTCAATAATCCGGCTGGGATCGCTTATAAACCCAACCAAAGGGGTGCCAGTGATCCACAGCGCCGGCGTCCGGATATCACTCGCGCCCGCCAGGTTTTAGGTTGGGAGCCTCATGTAGGTCTCGAAGAAGGTCTTGAGAGGACAATTGCTTATTTCCGCCAAAAAATGGGGGTTGCATGACCATTATTATAACCAACCCTCGTGAACGGACACGCTTCCTACGCTTTGCAATGGTCGGCATCATTGGTGCTGTTATTGATTTTGGGTTAGCAAACTTACTGATTAAATTCTTTTCAGCACCGCTAGTCTTAGCTGGTACCGCATCGTTTATCGCGGCTGTCATCAGTAACTTTTCATGGAATCGTTTTTGGACATACCCGGATTCGCGGTCCAAACCAATAACCAGACAATTGGTCCAATTCACAATAGTCAGTGTAATTGGTCTGGGCATCCGTATTCCCACTCTGGCTATATTAGAGCCTATCCTCTACCGCTTTTTTTCTATTTTGCCATATAGCTTTCCATATATAACACCGGATTTCCTCAGTAAGAATGTTACCCTGGCAATAGCAGTGGTCATCGTCATGTTTTGGAACTTTTTCATTAACCGTTATTGGACTTACAATGATGTGAACTGAGGACATAAACCGGTTGATGAAATGATAAAAAAGGTGGATAATTTAATCCAACCTGACAAATGTAGTATTAAAAATATGATAAAGTGTACTTTATCAGGTTAATACACATAGATTACAAAATCATAGCGGTTTATGAACAGTTCAAGCACACAGAATTGTATTCCAGTTTATACAACACGAGGCGATTTAGGGGCTTACCTGGTATATCCACATATTTTCAACCGTCAAGGCGAGTGGATCGGTTGGGTTTCCTCAGACCGACAGGTTTATTCGGTCCATGGGCATTATGTCGGATGGTTGACCAATGACCCTCGCATACTGCGCAAGCTCTCCGACAGCCATGGCCAGGCACGGCGTTCTACACCTGAACAACCATCTCAGATTAATCCACCAGCCATGGTTCCACTTGCTCCCATGATGCCTGAACTCACTTATGGGGTGGTCGACGTACTGCAGGATGATCCTGATTTATTACCTCCTGTCGATTTCGGTGACTTACGTGAGGATATGGATTAATATCAAGATGACCGAAGATAATCCTTCTCAACCGGTTGAAGATACACTCTCGTTTGAAACACCTCCCACTGTTCATTCATTACGCGAGCTGATCGAGCGTGTGTCGGGGCGAAACTTGCTTGCCACATCTGAAGAGGGCGATGCTGGTCTGGCGGAGGTCTTACCCTTCCCGTTTCTGGCGATCGTTGACCAAATTGAAATGAAATTAGCCCTCCTGCTCTCGCTTATCAATCCTGCAGTTGGAGGGGTCCTGTTGATTGGACCGCGCGGTACCGGTAAAACTACGGCTGTACGCAGCCTGGTTGACCTGCTACCACAGGTGCCGCGCAGCCTGTGTTACTATGGCTGTATGACAGAGGATGTGGAAATCGGAGGCATGGACGCAGTCTGCCCAGACTGTGCCCGGAAATATGCCATGGGCGAACCTCTGGCAGGGATGGATTGTGTCAGGTTGGTGGAATTACCTCTTAATGCCCGTTTGGAAGACGTCATCGGCGGGTTGGATGAACGTGCGGCTGTCCACAACCGTTTGCGGTTACGACGTGGGATACTCGCCCAGGCGGATCGCAACCTGCTGTATGTGGATGAGATTAACTTACTATCCGACGAGATTGTCGATGCCATCCTCGATGCGGCCGCCCAGGGCAGTTACACTGTACGGCGGGGGCCAATCTCAGCAACTTATCGTGCCCGATTTGTCTTGATCGGCTCCATGAACCCGGAGGAGGGTCGACTACGCCCCCAAATTATGGATCGCTTTGGACTGAGGGTGGTGGTGCACGGCCTGACCGATCCTGAGGACCGCCTGGAAGCCTATAATCGTGTGCAGGCATTCCTTACCCGACCGCGCCAGGTTATTCGTGAGTATGCGGCTGAAACGAGCATCGCCCAGGCGGAGATCCAAACAGCCCGCGATCTGCTTCCTCAGGTATTCCTCCCCTCTGATGTCGCCCGTATAGGTTTAAAAATGATCGGTCATCTGCACATTGACTCGCTGCGCGCTGAGATTACTTTATTTGAAGCTACTCGTGCGTATGCTGCAGCAGACGGTCGGATTAAGGTGACTGTTAATGATCTAAGAGAAGTTGCCCCTATGGCATTGCGAGTACGCCGGTCGAACTTTATGACCGATTACCTCAAATCCCAGGAGATCGAAGAAAGCGAGTTGTTGGCAATCTTAAAATAATGATCTCACCAATCAGTTCAACGGAGATCCAGATCATGAATATTTTTAAGAAAAGAGATATCTTCCAAGTCAAATCCACGCCGGTGGACCCGAGGGCTATGCCAGAGCCCCAGAATGCAACTGATTATATCAACCGTGGCATGGCTTATTACGCTCGCCATCAATATGATTTCGCGGAAGACGATTTACGACGTGCAACCGCTATGGACCCCAACTCGGTTGATGCTTTTTACACCCTGGGTATGGTCTACAAAGCACTTCAACGGAAAGACGAGGCCGTCAAGGTTTTTAAAACATCAGTCGATCTCCTGGATACTATGCATGATGAGAATAAATCTCATTATGCGATGTTACGGCGTTTAGCTTTGGGCCATATCAACGAAATCACCACTGGTGATTGGAACCTGGAGAAAGAGATTTGGCAGCACATATAGCCAATCATCGCCAACGACTTGAAGCCTGTCTCAGTGGTACCCTACCAGACCGTCCCCCAGTAGCGCTTTGGCGGCATTTCCCGGTTGATGACCAATCACCAGTTAAGCTGGCTGCTGCTGTATTAGAGTTCCAGCGCACGTATGACTTCGATCTGGTAAAAGTGACTCCAGCTTCGTCTTATTGTTT
>CAZPWU010000096.1:0-7420 GCA_964590325.1 uncultured Anaerolineaceae bacterium
ACTCGCTATCACAGGGGCCATCATGGGTGCCAGCTATATCATCATCGGACGGCAGCTTCGAAGCAAGATGTCGCTTGTCAGCTATATTTTTGTGGTATACGGCATGGCTGCAGCTGTACTAATCGTCATCATGCTCGGTGCGGGTAATAAACCTTTCGGCTACCAACCCTTGACATACTTATGGTTCTTATTGCTAGCCTTGATACCACAGCTAATCGGACATTCTGTATTTAATTGGTCCCTGCGTTATCTAACGGCTGCCTACGTTTCGATTACACTCCTTGGTGAACCAATCGGCTCAATAATATTGGCTTATTTCTTCCTTCGGGAAACCCCAACTATCTTGAAAATTTTTGGTGCTATACTTATCCTGATTGGTATTTATATCGCCTCCTTGAGCGAGGTAAAATCAACACCCATCAGGAGCAATCATGGCTGAGAAGCGGAAATCAGACCTAAAGCGGGGTGGAACAATCCCGGCTGCTGAGACCCGATCAACCTCATTTGATGTTACTTTTCGTTTTCTTTCACGCTTCCAGCGCTTTGCCTGGGATATGGGAGGGATTTTACTCCTGGCCTTCTCATTGATGACCCTCCTGGCATTGATCATGCCAAACCTGGCTGGCGGTGCATTCCTTGGCGCCTGGACCCTCTTGTTACGGGTATGGTTCGGCTGGGGCAGCGGGTTGATTGTCGTTGCATCCGGCATTACCGGACTGCTCATGCTCCGCAGACGGTCTGGTCCAGACGATATAGCTCCACCATCCCGGGTGCCTTGGGGGCAAATTTTCGCCCTAGAACTCGCTGCTTTTACTTTGTTGGCGTTGCTATCGGTAATTGGCAGTGTCTCGCTTTCCAGGGTTGAGATGGGATTGGATGGTGGACGGATTGGTTGGGGGTTGGCGGTATTGACCGGGATTATATTAGCCCCATTAGGATTAACTAACCTGGCATGGCATGGCTTGATCCTTGGCCTGATATTCTTGTTTTTTACGATTTATGGCTTGGGGTTGGCAACCCCAATATGGATGCGCATAAGAAAATTGTCGTCTACCGGCTCACAAGTAGTATCCTTAGAGACCGAACCTGCCGTAAGTATGTCACCGTCGGGGGGTGTTGATTCCACTGCTACGACCACCCAGGATTCTAAAAGAAAACGTACCCAGCTTCCTTCGGAGTTCCGTAAAAAGTTCCGAGTCGAACCTGATGAAGTTAAAAATATACCTCCTCCACCTCGCGATGAACGCCTACCACCTTTGGATCTGCTAGTCAATGAGCCGGCATCTCGTCCGGATGAGCGAAACATTAACCTGACCGCAGGCTTAATTGAGAAGACCTTAGCTGAGTTTGGCATACCCGCTAAGGTCATTGGTTTCAAAGTAGGACCGACCGTTACCCAATTTGCCGTGGAACCGGGTTTCCTTGAGAAAAATGGGGATGATGAAGAAGCTGTAAAACAGAAGGTGCGCGTAGCTCAGATATCGTCGCTCTCACGCGACCTGGCTCTGGCGCTCTCAGCGGAACGGTTACGCATTGAAGCTCCTGTACCGGGTCGTCCATATATTGGTGTCGAGGTACCAAACCTGCGTACGTCTGTTGTCCGGTTGCGCCCAATCCTGGAAACAGAAGCATTTTACCGGATCAACTCACCCCTGGTAATCGCACTTGGAAGGGATGTGTCCGGACAGCCAGTCGTAGCAGACCTGGAGCAAATGCCGCACCTGCTTATAGCTGGTACAACAGGTTCGGGTAAGTCGGTGTGTATTGCCGCATTGACTGCCTGCCTGGTGATGAACAATACGCCGCAGGATTTGCGCCTGGTGATGATTGATCCAAAGATGGTCGAACTGGTGCGCTTTAATGGCCTACCGCATGTGTACGGTAAAGTAGAGACCGATTTAGAGCGAATCCTGGGTGTGCTACGATGGACAGTAGCTGAAATGGATCGTCGTTATAAACTCTTGGAAGCGATGCATGCCCGTCACCTGGAGTCCTACAACCGTAAGGTGCGTCGCCGAAGGGGAGGTGAACCGCTACCGCGCATTGTGGTCATGATCGACGAATTAGCTGACCTGATGATGTCGACACCAGACCAGACGGAACAAGTTCTAGTGCGTCTGGCACAGATGGCCCGTGCCACAGGTATCCATCTGGTAGTAGCAACTCAGCGACCTAGCACGGATGTGGTGACCGGATTAATAAAGGCGAACTTCCCGGCGCGTCTCTCATTTGCAGTGGCTTCTTCTATCGATTCACGGGTGATCCTGGATTCAACCGGTGCTGAGACCCTCCTTGGTCGAGGCGATATGCTTTTCGTACCACCGGATGCTTCCTCCCCTATGCGCGCCCAAGGTGTAATGGTATCAGATCAGGAGGTCGAACGGGTCATCACCTTTTGGCAGCAGGCACATCCTCAAGACGAGGCTGAACCTCCACCCTGGGAGGAGATGTTAGCAGAAGAGGAAGTGCTCTCTGACCGGGATGACCTGGTTACCAAAGCAATTGCCATGGTACGTGAGACGCAGCGCGCCAGCGCCTCCTTGCTCCAGCGTCGACTACGCATCGGTTATCCTCGTGCAGCCCGTTTAATCGATGAGCTAGAGGAGTTAGGTGTTGTCGGCCCAGCCCAGGGCGGAGGGCGAGAGCGTCAAGTGCTGGTTGATCGAGATGAGAGCGATAACGAAGACCATGAAAACGAATGATATTTAGTCCTGATCTTAATTCATCTTGATTCTTGACAGCCCACACACCATGCGATAGCATACACTTATCATAGTTAATTGTATATAGAAAGGCGGTATAACCTTACTTGGATAGTGTACTTAAAAATAAAAGTAGATCAACATTAGCCGATCAATTACGGGTTCGCTTCAAGTGGGTCTTAGATCCGATTGGGACCTTCTTCAATCGGCTTGGAGTGAAGCCCAATACGATGACGATCTTGGGTTTGATTGGGAACGCGGTCGGGGCTGTCTTCTTAGCACTTGGTAACATGACTATCGGAGGCCTGATCATATTAGCCATGGGACCTGTGGATGCATTGGACGGGACCATGGCACGCTTGCGCGGGGAAGCCAGCAATTTTGGTTCTTTTGTCGACTCGGTCACAGATCGATATTCTGAACTGGTGATTTTTGGCGGCTTGTTGGTTCACTTTCTTATTTTGGATGATTGGCGGTCGGCTTTAGGTGTTTACCTGGCTGCATCTGGTTCCGTGCTGGTATCATTTGTTCGCGCACGGGGTGAGGCCTCAGGTTATAACACCAAGATCGGTATCCTGACACGTCTCGAACGCTATCTGGTCTTGAGTCCGGCATTAATATTTAAAATCCCTATGGTCGGGGTCTGGATTATTGCTGTCCTGGCAAATCTAACGGCTTTGCAGCGCATCCTGGATGTGCGTCGGCAGGCCCATCATAAGTGAGCAAAGTTTTTATGTTAATGAGGTGATTGGATGCCTACAGGATTTTGGTTAGGGCCCATTTATATTCACTTTTATGGAATCATCATCATGTTGGGTGCCATTGCTGCGGCCTTCCTGGCTGACCGCGAAGCCCGCCGGAGAGAGTTGAACCAGGATTTGGTTTGGGATGGATTAATATGGGTATTGATTGGAGGGATTATTGGCGCGCGCATCTGGCATATCTTGACCCCTCCGCTTTCGATGGAAGCCCAAGGGATCACTACATTATTTTACTTGACCCACCCACTGGATGCCATAGCGATATGGAATGGTGGACTGGGTATTCCCGGTGCTATCATCGGTGGTATTTTCGCACTCTACTTATTTACCAGGAGTAAAAAGCTGAACTTCCCAGTTTGGCTCGATATTGCCTCACCAGCAGTGGCATTAGGCCAGGCAATTGGACGCTGGGGGAATTTTATAAATCAGGAGCTATACGGTAGGCAAACCAACTTACCCTGGGGAATAACTATCCCTGGGCTGCCAGGTAAATACCATCCGCTCTTTTTGTACGAATCGATTTGGAACTTCTTAAATATGGGCTTCCTTCTCTGGCTGGGACGGCGTTTCATGGGCCGTCTCAAGTCTGGCGATATTTTCTTGGTTTATCTGGTCTTTTATGGTATCGGGAGATTTTTATTAGAATTTCTACGCCTGGATACCTCCCTCGTCGCAGGTATTGACATAAACCAGGCCTTGGCATTGGTTGTGGCTATACTAGCCGGAGCCCTTCTGATCTGGAGACATCGGAGACTACAAAAGGTAGAACCATCCCCGGTTAATAGCCAGGAAAATGCTCAGGAGAATATAAAGGAGTAAAAAGGTGGGTTGTCCATTATTGTTGCTGATATGATCGTTACAGAAGACCTGAGCAAACAATTCGATAATTTTCTGGCTGTTGATGGAGTCAATTTACGGGTTGATGCTGGGGAAGTGCTGGCCCTGCTGGGTCCAAACGGCGCTGGAAAAACAACCACAGTCCGCATCTTAACCTCAGTTTTACTACCCACACGCGGATGGGCGCGCGTCGCTGGTTACGACGTCGTTAAGCAAGCTCCTCGGGTGCGTGCATCTGTGGGCGTCTTGACCGAGCAGCATGGGCTATATGGGCGCATGCATGCCGACGAATACCTGGATTTTTTTGGGCAACTTTATCACCTGGACACCGCGACGCGCCAGAAGCAGATCGATCGCCTGCTCGATGAATTTGGCCTGGCTGACGATCGCAAACGCCGGATCGGCGAATATTCCAAAGGGATGCGGCAGAAATTAGCCCTGGCTCGTGCCCTGTTTCACAACCCACCTGTACTTTTGTTGGACGAGCCAACCTCGGCAATGGACCCCGAATCCGCTCGATTGGTACGCGATTCCATTCGTGATCTGCGTTCTACCCACCGGGCCATCGTCATTTGTACACATAATCTGGCTGAAGCCGAAGAATTAGCCGACCAAATCGCTATTATCCGTCATGGGCGGATCATCGCTAAAGGTAGCCCTGAAGGTCTTAAGCATAGTTTGCTTGGTCCACCAATATATGAGATACGTTTCGGGTCCCTGTTAAACGACCAAAAATATAAACTCCCACCCGAGGTGACAGTGACCGACCAGGGCACAGACTGGCTACGATATCAGGTGGAGCATCCCGAAGCGGTTAACCCGCTTCTCTTACGTGATCTGTTAGACCAGGATTTACCTGTTGTCAGCCTCCAGGAAGTGCCCCGTAGCTTGGAGCAAGTCTATCTACAGGCTATCAGTACTCCCACTAGCAAGGAGGCACTCCATGCTGGATAATCTACGCCCTGCCCTGGTAGTAACTTACCGAGAGGTGCGCGACCAGCTGCGAGATTGGCGCATTGTCCTGCCGGTCGTGGTGTTGACCCTTTTCTTCCCATTCTTGATGAATTTTACTGCCAGCCAACTGGTAGGTTTCGTTCAACGTTACGGGGCTAACCTGCTCGCAGACCGGATGATCCCTTTCTTACTGATGGTGGTAGGATTTTTCCCTATAACCGTCTCATTAGTTATCGCTCTGGAGAGTTTCGCCGGCGAATCAGAACGACATAGCATCGAACCGCTACTGAGCAGCCCATTAACCGACTGGCAGCTGTACCTGGGCAAGCTGATCGCTTCCATTGTACCTCCCCTGACAGCCAGTTATCTCGGGATCACGGTGTACCTGGTCGGTATTTACCGTAACTTGGGTTGGGCAGTTCCTCCAGTCTTATTAACCCAGGTTATTATCCTTACCGCTGTACATGCACTAGTCATGGTCAGTGGTGCTGTGGTTATATCAACGCAGACCACCTCAGTACGAGCAGCGAACCTGTTGGCTTCATTTATCGTCATTCCTGTGGCTCTGCTGATCCAGGGTGAAAGTGTGCTCATGTTTTGGGGGCGCTACGAATTATTATGGTGGGCAATAGGTGGGCAGATCGTTATAGCTGGCTTGCTAATACGCACAGGGATCGCTCATTTCAACCGTGAGGAACTGCTCGGGCGTGAGATCGACACAATTAATTTTCGCTGGGCCTGGCACGTATTTATCTCAGCCTTTGTTGGACAGGCACACTCTATAAGAGAGTGGTATGTTAAAGAAGTAGGTCAAACCTTACGGCGCCTGACTATACCGATTGTCCTGATGATTCTGCTGCTGAGTATCGGGATGTGGGTCGGTGCTAATCAAGCTACTCGATTCGGACTGCCGGCTGAGGTTTTGAATTTGGATAAGCTTAAAGAAGTGGACCCGACCCTTATCAAGGGGATGGAAGCACTGGGTTTCTACTCTATCAGCGGCATGTCAACCATCTGGCTTCACAATTTACGTGCAGTTGCCCTGGCGACACTTTTGGGAGTATTCTCCTTCGGAGTATTGGGTGTAATTATCCTGATGGCACCGTTGACCCTGATGGGGTTCATAGCTGAGGCTGCAAGCAGTGTCGGTATATCCCCATTTATATTTTTAATCGCCTTTATAATGCCCCACGGTTTGTTAGAGTTACCGGCGATTATCTTATCTGGCGCAGCGATTCTACGTGTCGGAGCAACCCTGGTCACCCCGGCTCAAGGTCACACAATCGGTGAAGACTGGTTGATCGCCCTGGCAGATTGGACAAAAATCATGCTGTCATTAGTAATCCCGCTGTTCATGGGAGCAGCAGCACTTGAAGTTTTTATAACCCCTCGTACCGCCATGATGATCCTGGGATTCTAAGGTGCGGAAAGGGGAGTAAAGGAATAGCGCATGGTGAAACTGATCATCCTTGGGACGTCCAACGCGATACCCAATGAAAAACATGAAAACACCCACATGGCTCTCAAGGCTCGTGAGAGCATGCTGTTAATCGATTGCGTCAACAATCCACTCATGCGTCTACACCAGGCCGGTCTCGATTTCAATGAACTGACCGACATGATCTTGACCCACTTTCATCCTGACCATGTCTCAGGTGTGCCCGTGCTCTTGATGAATATGTGGCTCCTGGGGCGCCGTCGTCCATTGAACATTTACGGACTTCATCATACCCTTGACCGAATCGAAGATTTAATGGGGTTTTACGATTGGGATCGCTGGCCTAATTTCTTCCCAGTATCATTTTGCCGGATGCCCCAGGAGGATATGACCCTGGTCATGGAAAATAAAGAATACCGTGTGTACGCCTCACCCGTATGCCACCTGCTGCCGACAATTGGCCTGCGGATTGAATTCCTTGAGACAGGTAAAGTATTAGCCTATTCATGCGATACTGAACCCTGCCCTCAGGTGGTTAAACTGGCTGCCGGGGCAGATGTTTTAATCCATGAGGCCACTGGTGCGACCCCTGGCCACACCTCTGCCGCACAGGCAGGTAGCATCGCACGCGAAGCTGGAGCGCGGAAACTATACCTGATCCACTACCCAACGGATGATTTCGATCCCAAGCCATTAGTCACTGAGGCACATTCATCGTTCGATGGCGA
>CAZPWU010000097.1:0-7381 GCA_964590325.1 uncultured Anaerolineaceae bacterium
ATCGCCTGGCATTTGGTCGAAGCCGCTGGGATTGATTCGAAATATACCCAACGTGTGGTATTCCATGAAATTACCGAACCAGCGGTTGCTGAGGCTTTTGCGCATCCGCGCGAGATCAATATGGACCTGGTCAACGCTCAGCAAGCTAGGCGTGTTTTAGATCGCCTGGTTGGATATAGCTTAAGCCCGCTCTTGTGGCGTAAAGTCCGCGGCCGTCTATCTGCAGGACGCGTGCAATCAGTAGCTTTACGTCTGGTAGTCGAGCGGGAACGTGCGATCCAGGCTTTTGTGCCGGTTGAATATTGGTCGATAGGTGCTGAGTTTCAATCGGAAGGGGTAAAAGAAACCTACCTAACCAAACTGGCGCGGTTAGATACTGAAGAACCCGTACTACCGAATGAAGAGGCAGTCAAGCCTGTGCTTATGGATATGGAGCAGGCGGCTTATGTTATCAGTAAGATAAAGCGTGGTGAGCGAAAGCGTGCTCCTTCAGCGCCATTTATCACCAGCACTTTACAGCAAGAAGCATCCCGCCGTCTGGGTTATACAGCAAGACGAACAATGGCTTTAGCCCAACAGCTTTATGAAGGCATCGATGTCGGTGAGGGGGGTACAGTGGGTTTAATTACCTATATGCGCACCGACTCAACCAATGTCTCCGAATTGGCACAGGCGGAGGTTCGGCAATTTATCGCTGAACGGTATGGGGAAAGTTTCTTACCTAAAGAAGCACCCAAATATAAAACGAAAGTGGTTGGGGCCCAGGAGGCCCACGAAGCGATCCGCCCGACCTCAGTGATCCGTCAACCCGAGAAAATAAAGGAGTTCCTCAATCGCGACCAGAACCGTCTTTATCAGCTTATCTGGCAGCGTTTTGTAGCCTCGCAGATGACATCGGCTATTTATGATACCCAGTCGGTTGAGATCACCGGACGGACGCCTGCTCATGAATACCTTTTACGGGTATCCGGGTCCACAGTGCAGTTTATCGGCTACCTGATCGTCTATGAAGAAGCGAAAGATGAAGATCAGGCTCCAGAGGAAGCTGAAGAAGCTCGTATTCCTGGTGGTTTACTCGAAGGTCAGGTACAAAAATTAATCCGCTTGGTACCAGAGCAACACTTTACACAACCACCACCTCGTTACACTGAGGCTACGTTGGTAAGGACTTTGGAGGAATATGGGATCGGTAGACCTTCCACCTATGCCCCAATACTGAGCACGATCCAGCAGCGAGGCTATGTGAACCGGGATGGAAAGCGTCTCACCCCAACTGAGACGGGAATTACCGTCAACGACCTGATAACTGAGCATTTCCCGAACATCGTCGATATCGGTTTTACTGCACACATGGAGGAGGACTTAGATCGCATTGCTTCAGGAGAACAAGGCTGGACGGTTGCATTACATGAATTTTATAGTCCATTTGAGCAACAGGTGAAACGGGCTGAAGCATTGATGCCCGAATTAAAGACTGGCCCGGAGCCAATCGGGAGAACCTGTCCGGATTGTGGACATGAATTAGTGATCCGGTGGGGGAGGTTCGGGAAGTTCATCAGCTGTAGTAATTTCCCGGAATGTCGACATACTGAGGCCTGGCTGGAAAAGATTGGGGTATTGTGCCCGAAAGATGGTGGTGATCTGGCGATCCGTAAGACGCGTAAGGGGCGTATCTTTTACGGCTGCAGTAATTATCCGGCATGCGACTTTACTTCATGGAAGCTCCCGTTGCCTGTTGCCTGCCCTGCATGTGGTGGTTTGCTGGTTGTGGCAAATAAAAATTTTGCCCAATGTCTAAAATGTGAGGAACAATTCCCGTTGGATCAAGTTTCTATGGATGAACCGATCATAGAAAGTCCAAAATCGGCATGAAACTTGCACCGATAAGGTCGTGAAGCCTTGCGAAGGTTTAAAACCTCATGACCACATCGCTGTGAACCTTCGCGAGGCTCCCTTGAAAGCATGCACGAAATTTGTTGCGTATTTTTAAACATTAGTCTAAAATTAGAACAGTTAGGCGATAAAAGGATTGATACGCTTGGCATAATGTGTTCTTGATCCAAATATCATCACTAGCCACATTTTGGAATCTCAAGTCGGGAGTAAAAAAAATGGATGCAATCCGCGAGCAAATGAAAAAACCGTTGGTAGTAGGCATTGTTTGTGGGGTAATCGGTCTTATCATCGGCTGGTTCGTCATCGGGTGGGGACTTTGGCCTGTAAGCTATTACGATGCTGCTCCCTCAAACCTGCGTGCCGATGAACAGGAAAATTATTTGCGAATGGCTATTGATTCATACGCCGTGAACCTGGATGTGCCCTTGGCGCAGAAACGGTGGAACGACTTAGGGTCAACGGCGCCCAAGGTAATAGAGCAGATCAAAGCCAATCCGGGTTCTGAAGCTAATGCCATAACACCTTTTGAAAATGTTGTAACAGGCACGTCAGCACAGGTCCCTGGAGTAACGCAAACCCCAGCTCCGACTAAGGGTAAAACAAGTACTACACTCCTGACTGTGCTGGGGATAATGTGTGTCGTCACACTCTTATTGGGTGGAGCATTGGCTGCTTTCTTCCTGCTGCGGGGTAAAGGGCGCCCAACAGGAGAAGCGACACCCGCCATGCAGGCCCAGGAGGCAGCTCGCCAGGCTCCAATGACGGATTACGCGGCGATGGGTGAAGAACCACCCATGGCTCAATTTATGGCTTCATACAAACTCGGTGATGATCTGTTCGATGATTCTTTCAGCATTGACTCACCCGCTGGTGAATTCATGGGTGAATGTGGTGTTGGGATTTCGGATACTATCGGAGTCGGTGACCCAAAGAAAGTGACTGCTTTTGAAGTCTGGCTGTTTGACAAGAATGACATCCAGACAGTTACAAAGGTGCTGATGAGCGCACATGCCTTCGCGGACGAGACCATCCGCCAACGCCTGGCTGCAAAAGGTGAGCCTATCTTAGCCCAGCCCGGACAGCAGGTTGTCCTGGAGACTGCGACCCTGCAACTGGTGAGTCGTGTGGTCGATATGGCTTACGGCGAAGGTGCTCTACCGGGTGAAAGTTTCTTTGATGAGATGATCCTGGAATTAGCTGTTTGGAAGAAATAAGCTGGTTATTCCCCCTCCTGCTTCCTGCCCTCCACGTCAAAAGAGGGCAGGTTTTTTATATTCCTATTGTTTGTGACAATAATCACCTTGATCTAGCTAATTATTAAGATTTTAAACTTAATCACACCATCTGGTGTGTCAGCTTTTATGATGTCGTCTACATGTTTTCCAAGTAGGGCTTTACCGAGAGGTGATTCGTTGGATATTAAACCATTACGTGGATCAGCTTCCTTAGAGCCTACCAAATGATACGTCTCAGGCGGATAGTCCTCCTCTTGGATTGTCACCCGTGAACCAACCCCGACTTCATCGGTTTGGACAGGTTTATCGTCGATAATAATTGCGTTTTTTAATAAATACTCCAGCTCCTGGATACGTCCTTCTAAAAAAGCTTGATCTTCCTTGGCTTTATGGTAGTCGGCATTTTCAGAGAGATCACCCATTTGGATCGCTGAACGAAGTCGTTGGGAAATTTCTTCACGGGCAGGGCCTTTTAAGTGTTCTAGTTCAGCGCGTAAACGAGCAGCCCCTTCAGCGGTTAAGTATTGTTGAGAAGACATAACAAATATCTCCGAAATTTACGGCTTGGACATTGGATCGAATAGTTTTTGATTTTCTTCTATAGCGAAACGATCAGTCATCCCAGCGATATAATCGCAGATGGTACGCTCCAGGCTGCGGTCAGGTATCAGATCCTGGATATGGCGAGGGAGGATCGCAGGTTCATTCTGGTAAGCCTGAAACAGGTCAGAAACAATCTGTTCCGCCTTTACAGCCATGCGGACAACCCGGTGGTGCCTGTAAAGGTTTGTATATAGAAAATCCTTAATCTGCCGGTTGCGGCGGTGCATATCCTCACTATAACTGATAATGTTATAAGGCAGACGTTGTAGCTCTTCAATCGAACGCACCCCGCTTTCGCGCAGGCGTTGGTCAGTGGTATGGACCAGATCCGTAACCTCAAGGTTAATTAAGTGGCGGATCAAACTGTAACGGGTGAGATCATCTAATACGGGTGTACGCCAATTAGCACTTTCAACCAGGATTCCCCAAAGAGCGATCCCATCTAACATCAGAGGTGTAATCATCCCGGAACGTAACCCATCATCCAGGTCGTGGGTAGTATAGGCTAATTCATCTGCAGCATTGGCGATTTGAGCTTCAAGATGGCCTCTCAGCTCAGGGTTGTAGTCGACAGCATCTGAGACATCGTATTCAGATTCGTGCTTAACAATCCCTTCACGTACTTCCCAGGTGAGGTTTAGACCTGGAAATTCCGGGTAGCGTTGTTCTAATTTAGTTATGATGCGTAGGGACTGCTTGTTATGATCGAAACCGCCGTGATCTTTCATTAAGCGGGCCAGGGCAACCTCGCCCGAATGTCCAAAAGGAGGGTGACCCAGGTCGTGAGCCAAGCAGATGGCTTCGACCAAATCCTCGTTTACCCCTAATGCACGCGCAGTTGAACGTCCAATTTGGGCTACTTCCAGTGTATGGGTTAAGCGCGTGCGGTAGTAGTCTCCTTCGTAATTAATGAAAACCTGGGTTTTATACTCTAATCGGCGAAAAGCAGTCGTGTGCAGGATGCGGTCACGATCGCGCTGAAACACCGTACGGTATTCCGGTTCATCTTCAGGGTACGACCGACCTTTTGAATACTTGCTTCGGCAGGCATATGAGGCCAGGTTTTGGTCTTCGGTGGTTTCTAGGTCATGACGGGTGTAGAGCATGGCGTCGATAATAACAGTTGTTTATGGGTTGGTTTCAGGTTGCGTGTTTATTATAACGTAACTGCACAAATAAAAGGCTTTATAGTAATATCCGCAAAAAAGATGAGGGTGGAGGCATACGATTATACATATATCCTTTCGCTGGCTTTCTTTGGCTAAAGCTGAGTAGCCACATTATAACTTAGTAAAAACAGATGGAAAGTATATGTAACATTTTTGGGAGGAATGCTTATCATTAAATCCTACACATCCGGACGAATTATAGTTCCTATGCTTGCTCCTAAGAGCGTGTCACAGACTGCGCCTGGTTGTTCTCCAGAGAAAATTAGAACCTCCATGCCCATGATTTCTTTTACTAGATTTAGCATAGTATTTACTTTAGCGATCATCCCACCGGTAACATCGGTTGCATTTGAACCTGTCAACGTGGGCATGGTCTCAGCCAAGGTTTTAGGGGTGATGAGTGGGATGAGTTGTTTGCGGGTTGGGTAATCTTTCCAAACTCCGGTCTCACGACCCGCAATAAGAATACGATTGGGATGTAACTGTCGCGCCAGGTAGGAGAACAGGTCTTCTGTGGAGAGAATTGTACCCCCGCGCTCCAGGTCGAAAACAACGTCACCATGGATAATGGGAACCAGACCTATTTCTAATGCGGTCTTTAACGGATGAGTATCCCAGGCAGCTACCTGTCCATTTCGGGCTATGATCATTGCCAGGGGTGAGAAAGCGATGGCTGGTAATCCAGCGTTATGAAGAGCATCCATCACTAATCGGTTTAAAGCAGAAGCTGCCCACCATACCTCAACAAAACCACTCCACTGTTCAGCTGAATACACCCCCTTGCGCGTCCCGTATTGGCTGGCAGGTACATGACCAAAAGAACCTGAACCGTGACCCAGCACCAGGCGAATATCAGGATTCTGGTCCATGGCTTCAGCAATCTCGCTTGACAGACGTGTTAATACATCCAGGCGTGGAGTCTGGGGTTGGGTTTTATCGGTTATAAGAGAGCCGCCCAATTTAAGGAAGATAATATTAGACATAATGGTATCGAAGGGGATAAGTGAAAAGGAATAGGGGGATTTTTCCCTCTGAACCACCTGTCCTGTAATCCTTATCCCTTATTTGATTCGACTTTTGTGACTATTGTTCGCACGGCACCAGCTCGCTCGAGAGCTTGGGTAATAGCCGGTGCTTTTTCTGGGGGTGCCAAGGCAATCATATTACCCCCACGTCCTCCGCCTGAAAGCTTAGCTCCCAGGGCACCGGCTTCGCGAGCGATTTTAACGAGGTGGTCAAGCTCAGGAGAGGACACGCCCATTTTTCGCAGGATACCGTGGTTGGCGTCCATAAGCATACCCAGGTTTTCAGATTGTCCATTTTCAATAACCTGACGGGCAGCATCTACGATCGCTCCAGCAGAGTCGAACAAGGATTCATAATGATCGGTTTCCGCTTGCCAGGCACGACGTACATCATTGACGGCAACCGCGGTTGGGCTGGAAACACCCGTATCCCCAATGACGATCGTGAAGGGTTTTTTAACACGAATGGGTTCGATTTGTTGGACGTGTTGTTCGCGATCCTTGTGTACAAAATAGACCGGAATATTGAACGTAATCACGGTATTATCTATGCCAGAGGGGGTTCCGTGATGAAGTTTTTCTACCTCATATGCGAGCGCTGAGACTTGCTCTTCGGTCAGAGGATGACCCAGGAAAGTGGAAAAACTGCGCAGTATTGCGATGGATACCGCTGCGCCTGACCCTAAACCAGCCGCGATTGGAATGGTGGATGATATTCTGATAGTACAGGCAGGAGGGCGGGATATCCCCAATGCAGCAAGAACCTCCGTGACTGCCCGTGCTAATGGGTGATATTCAGGAAGCTCGCTTAGTTTACTATCTAACCTAATATCCGGAGCGATGATCCTGACCATACCGGGGATCCCACGTGGGTCAGCGGTCACAAACGCCTTAGCTTTAACTTGGTTAACAGGCACAGCAATCGCCGGTCGTCCGTAAACTACGGCATGTTCTCCAAACAGGATAATTTTACCGGGTGCTGAGGCAGATATAGCTGGCATAAATAGTGATCAAGGAAGAAAGATTTCAAACTAATGGAGGGATCTGGACGATTATCACATTAACACATAAAAAATGATCAAGATTGACACCCCCCAGAGGAATATAGACACCTGTAATGGATGATCGGAGAACAGGACCTCTTCGGGTGCGCCACCGCTTTGTTTTACCTGGATAAGATAGAGATACCGAAAAATCCCATAAATAACAAATGGGATGGTTAACATCATAACGTCGTTTGTTGGTAAATTAGGAGCAGTGAATGTATAGAGGCTATACGTCGTAATGGTGAGACACGTAACAATTGTAATCAATTGATCCAGAAGGGGTATCGTATATCCTTCTAGAACAGGTCGATGCATATTGGCCGCATCGGCTAAGAGATTAAGCTCCGCCCGGCGCTTGCCGACACCCAGGTAAAGAGCCAAGAAGATGGTAAATACATAAAGCCACG
>CAZPWU010000098.1:0-7348 GCA_964590325.1 uncultured Anaerolineaceae bacterium
ATCTAGTAAGAAGGTATCTACGTCATATCCTATCCCAAAGGTGAACAAGCGCATGTTATCAGGCGCGGCTTGTTTTAAATTGTCCAGGATTTTTTGACTTTCAACCTCTCCTTGTGTGGGCAGGCCATCCGTTAGGAATATCAGGTAAGTGGGTCGTTCACGATCCGTCATAGCTGCAGTCTCTAACAGGGCGCGGTTGATATCGGTGCTGCCTTGAGCATTAAGGCGACCGACCCAGCCAATAGCGTTGTTCGCGTCGCTGGCTGGCCGTATGTCGTCGGCGTAAGTCTCCACACCCGTGCTGAAAGTGATGATATTGAAGCGGTCATCGGGGTTGAGGTGTTTCAGGATGTAGCGCAGTGCTTCCTGGGCCTGCTGGAATTTCGCACCCTCCATACTGCCAGAATGATCCAGCACCAGAAAGAGATCCTTCGGGAGAACCTGTGCAGCAGAATCAGGGCGAGGTGCTAATAGGAGAAGGAAGAAACCATCCGCATCGGTAGTGTCCATAGGGTCACGATAGGACAGCAGGTGAAAAGCCTCTTCAACCCCCAGCGAGTAATACAAAGCGAAATCTGTGTTAGGAAGCACATTCGTCTCTTCGTACCCAGCCGTGACATGAAAGTCATTCTCTCGACTGATACCGATGGTATGAGATGGTGAATATACCGCCCGAATCGGGACACTGGCACGCACATCGACGCTGATGGTGACATCGTCGAGAGGCATCGTCGAGAATTTCTCTGTGTTTAGAGGGTAGACATAGTGCACCAACCCGTTGTCTGCAACCAGCACCTGAGTATATTCAAGTTCGATGCGGCGTTCACCCTCGGGCGGAATGGGGAAAATCCGGGCACGCATCGCTCCACGGTCAGCATATTCCAGCAAAGCCGGGTCCAAAGTGCGGCGTACAATATCCTCATAGGTCTGCCTGGCTTTATTAGCATCCAGGATTTGACCCTCAACCGGTTTACCGTCTATCCATAGAGTGAATGAAGATACCGCGGCATCCTTTGGGATTGGGAAAATGTAGCTGCCCTCTACCTGGAACTTATTGGGATTATAAAAGACCTGGTCAACATGTGTCACCGCAACCTGGTCCTGGATCTTTACGGTGACATGATGGTAACGGATAGCCAGTTGAGCTGTGGGGATCGGGTGTGGGCAAGGACCAGGATCACAGATAGGTGGATCAGGGATGATGATACCGTCTGCGCGAGCAGATGTCGGAAAAACCAGAGTGAACAGGATAAAGACAAGCAGAAGCAGCATGCGTTTCATGGAGGCCTCCTATAGGTTGTGGGCAGAGTGTTACCAATTTGGTTTAGTTTCAAAGAACAGACGCAAAGTGGGATGTAAAAGTTCCGATGGTATAATCGCAGCATGTTGGATAAAATTGCCGGAATCGAACTACGTTACGAAGAAATCAACCGCCTTCTGATGGAAGTAGGCGATAACTATCAGCGCGCGGCCGAGCTGGCGAAGGAGCGCTCTGATCTTGAACCTATTGTCACCAAAGCCCAGGATTACCGCCAGGTTCTTAACCGATTGGAAGAAGCAAGATCGCTTCGAGATACGGAAGATGAGGAGCTACGCCAGCTGGCTGAGTCCGAAATAACCGAACTTGAACCCGAGATATCCCGACTGGAACGGGAGATCAAGACCAGCTTGATTCCCAAGGACCTGCGTGACGAACGAAACGTTATCCTGGAAATACGCGCTGGCACTGGGGGAGATGAGGCCGCGCTATTCGCAGCTGACCTGTTCCGCATGTACAGCCGCTTTGCAGAACGCCAGGGTTGGTCAGTAGAAATCCTCTCGTCGAATGAAATCGGTATCGGGGGCTTTAAAGAGGCCATCGCACTTGTAAAAGGTAAAGGAGCATATTCGCGCTTGAAATACGAGTCAGGTGTCCACCGGGTGCAACGCGTCCCGGTCACAGAAGCTCAGGGGCGCATTCACACCTCTACTGCCACTGTGGCGGTGTTGGCAGAAGTGGATGAAGTCGAGGTGAACATCCCTGAGACAGACATTCACCTGGAAGTCTACCGTTCGTCTGGCGCAGGTGGTCAGAATGTGCAAAAAAATGCCACTGCTGTCCGCATCACGCATATCCCAACCGGCATGGTAGTGCAGTGCCAGGACGAGCGCTCTCAGCTTCAAAATCGCCTGAGGGCCATGAGCATCCTGCGTGCCCGGTTGTATGAAATGGAGGAGAACAAGCGCCAACAGAAGATTGACCAGGTACGTCGTTCTCAGGTGGGCACGGGTGAACGGGCTGAGAAGATCCGTACCTATAACTACCCTCAATCCCGCGTGACTGATCACCGCATCAACCTGTCCACGTACAACCTGGCCGGGTTCATGGAAGGCAACCTGGACGAGTTTATCGAGGAATTGTCGACACGCGACGAGGCCGAACGGCTGTCGGCAGTGGGGATTCCGGAATAAGGCTCACGTTAGATAGAGATCGAAATAAGCGAAATTGACTGGTTATTCACAACTCCTGGCAGAATTAAGGCTCAGGCTGGTTAAGATAAGCCAGACCCCCTTCCTGGATGCGACGGTGCTGCTTGCTCATGTCCTGGGGAAATCGCGCGCCTGGGTACTGGCTCATCCCGAAGTCACATTGACAGCCAAACAGCAACTGACCTTAGAAAACGCCCTGGTTCACGTGGAGGACGGAGAGCCCCTGCCTTATGTGCTAGGTCATTGGGAGTTTTACACCCTGGATTTTAATCTCTCCCCCTCCGTCCTCATCCCCAGGCCGGAAACTGAGCTCTTAGTAGAACAGGCTTTTTCCTGGTTGCGTGCTCATCCTACCCGGCGTTTTATCACTGACGTTGGAACCGGTTCTGGCTGCATCGCAGTGGCATTAGCGGTGAATATCCTCGATCTACATGTGATAGCCAGTGATATTTCTATGCCAGCTCTAAAACTCGGGCTCGGTAATGCCCAAAAACATGGCGTTGCAGATCGCGTTGCCTTTATATGCTCAGACCTTCTCCCACCTGTCAGCCTACAATATGATTTGATCTGCGCAAATTTACCTTACATCGCTTGCCAGATATTGGAAACATTGGCGGTGTATAAGCATGAACCGCGCATAGCATTGGATGGTGGAAGGGATGGTCTGGAAATTATCCGGCGTTTACTCAAGGCTGCAACGCAATATCTAGCTCCTGGGGGGAGGATATTTCTCGAAATTGAAGCCTCTCAAGGCGAAGCAGCTAAAGCTATCGCCAGGATATTTTACCCAAATGCCGAAATCAGTTTGCTTCCTGACTTAGCCGGTCGCGACCGTCTGTTATCAATCCAAACCTGATGGCTGATCGCTGACTATGTTTATCTTTCTCTCTAAACTGCTACCCAATTTTGTGTACCCTCTCGGGCTGGTATGCATTTTCATCATACTGGCCTTGATCCTATACCGGAAACCTGCCTGGCAGAGGCTGGTCCTTGTGCTGGCTCTGGTGGTGATATGGTTGGGGAGCACGCGCTGGATTGCCCTCGGCATGGTACGCTCTTTAGAATGGCGTTACCTGCCTATGACTCAGATGCCATCCGCTGATGCCATTGTCCTGTTGGGAGGAGGCACCGAATCTGCTGAGCATCCCCGCCAGACCGTGGAATTAAATAGCTCAGGAGACCGTGTCCTCTATGCAGCCTGGCTCTATAAGCAAGGCAAAGCGCCTCACATCCTCCTTAGCGGAGGTCTGATCGACTGGCTGGATACAGGCAGCACACCTGCCGAGGATATGGCAGTGATCTTAGATATGATGGGAGTCCCGAAAGAGGCGCTCTGGTTAGAAAGCACCTCTCGCAACACCTATGAAAACGCTGTCAACAGCCGCAAATTCTTGAATGAAAAGGGTATCAACCGGATTATCTTGGTGACCTCAGCCTTACATATGCCTCGCTCAGTAGATTTGTTCAAACACCAGGGATTTGATGTAATCCCCGCACCGACAGATTACTCGGTTACCCAGGCAACATGGCAGCGTCTTACCGATCCTAACCTGGCGACCCAGCTTCTCAATCTCATGCCCAGTATCGATAATTTGAGCTCGGTAACGCGTGCTTTGAAAGAATACCTTGGCATGTTGGTTTACCGGCTGCGCGGGTGGATGTAACACCAGGGACTCGAGGAGGAAAACGATGTATACACCTTTCCAGGATAAATACATTCTGCTTGGCGTAACTGGCTCAA
Organism: uncultured Anaerolineaceae bacterium; assembly: GCA_964590325.1. GTDB lineage: Bacteria > Chloroflexota > Anaerolineae > Anaerolineales > UBA4823 > CAZPWU01. Next base: position 4,211 of record CAZPWU010000098.1, read on the forward strand.
TTGCTGTATATAAGGCTGCTGACCTGGCCTCAAAGCTGACTCAGGCCGGAGCGCAGGTAGATGTCTTACTCACGCAGCCTGCACTGCAGTTCATCACCCCTCTGACATTTCAATCCGTCACCGGTCGCCGGGCTTATACGGACGCTGACTTGTGGGGCCATGAAGCCCATATACTCCACGTCGGTCTGGGTCAGGCTACGGATTTATTGGTCATAGCCCCGATCACCGCCAACACCATCGCAAAACTAGCCCATGGTATGGCAGATAACCTGCTCACCGTCACTGCCCTGGCCGCACGAGGCCCAATTATGATTGCGCCAGCAATGGACGCTGGTATGTTCAGCCAACCAAGCACGCAGGCCAACCTGGATATCTTGCACCAGCGAGGTATTGTCGTTATCGGTCCGGCAGAGGGTCACATGGCCTCTGGACTATCGGGTGTGGGACGCATGGTCGAACCGGTCGAGATCATGGGGCATATCCGGCTGGTGCTGGGGCGTTATGGATCACTCCAAGGGCGCAAGGTGGTTGTCACTGCTGGTGGCACCCAGGAGCCGATAGATGCAGTGAGGGCTATCACGAACCGTTCGTCCGGTAAGCAAGGATATGCCCTGGCCCAGGCAGCCTTAGATTTGGGCGCTTCGGTGACGTTGATCAGTGGGCCAACCAGCCTGCCCTCGCCGGTTGGTGCTCAACGGCTGGATGTGCGCACAGCTCAAGAGATGCAGGAGGCCGTATTAGCCGAGACCTCCCAGGCAGACGTCCTGCTAATGGCAGCAGCCGTGGCGGATTTCAGACCGATTGCTCGTGCTACTCAGAAAATTAAAAAGAGAAATGGAGTCCCTGAGATCAAGCTCGAAATCATCCCTGATATCCTGGCTGCAGTGGCAGACCAAAAGGTCGATAAGGGATATCCTTGTGTCACAGTAGGATTTGCAGCCGAGAGCCAAAACCTGCTGGACAATGCTCAAACCAAGCTGCGGTCGAAAAAACTAGACTTGATCGTCGCCAATGATATCTCTGCTGCTGACGCTGGTTTCGGTGTCGATACCAACCGGGTCACTTTACTCGATACTGAAGGAAGAAAAGAAACCTTGCCCCTATTGAGCAAAGCTGAGGTTGCTGAGATCGTCATGGAACGTGTGGTCAACCTGCTATCAAAGATATGATCATACATATATGCCAACGCCGCGAGTGGCAAACGGCGATTGAAATGGGCGAATATCGTCCCACTTCTCTTGTTGAAGAGGGTTTTATCCACTGTTCACAACCCAAACAAATCTTACACATAGCGAGCAGCTTTTATCGTGGTGTTCCCGACCTTAGGCTGCTTTGGATTGATCCCCAACAAGTGAGGGCTGAAATCCGTTGGGAGGCTGTTCTCGGTGATGATTTTCCCCACATCTACGGTCCGCTCAACCTGGATGCTGTTATCTCCGTAAAAGAGTTTGTGCGCGACGCTAATGGGGTATATCATTCTGTCCCAGATATCTCGTAAAAACACTTGATATTCCTGGTTGATCGTCGTGAGGTGCCATGCATAACACAGGCGACCGAATTCAGAGTTTATTTATCTCTTTGGCCCAGAATTTTCGACCTGACATTGCCTCCCTGAGTGGACGACAGCGTCAAATGGCTGTCGCGGATATCATTACCTTCCTATATTCAACCCCTCTGGCAGCGGCTGGAATTATATGGCTGATAACAGCGACAAAAGCATCGCTTTTGCAACAGGAATGGTTGTTCTTGATGCTGCTCTTCCTCTTGATCGTCCTTATCAGCAGGTTAAGCTACTTTCTCGTGATCGAAGTTCGTAGAGGTGAGTATGCAAATGCGGATGGATCATTAGATGGGATTATTCAATGGACCGCCGTCTTTCTTTTTGGGCCAACAGCTCTTTGGTTGGGAGTTGTATGGGCAGCCATGAATTATGGGTGGACCTTGCGTAAAAAATATTCAACGGGTGATCGTTGGAACCAGGCGCGCGGTTTTACTCTGACGATCGCTTGTAACACTCTGGCATACTGGATTGCTCTTACCTTTTACCGACTCTGGGGAGGCGTTTATCCGATTAATGGATTATCGCAGTCAGATATCTGGCCGGCGCTCGGGGCAATCTTGATCCAATTTGTTATGTTTATGTTGATCTGGTCAGGCTACCTGGCTTACGCAATTTGGACTGAAAAACTCTTTGCAGATGTCTCATCATTCCGCCTTATTATCTGGTTTATCCTGATCGGATTAGGCTCACCTCACCTGTCCCATCCGTTTGCGGTCCTAGCAGCCGGGTTATATGTCCAAAATGGTTTGATCACATTCCTGTTCTACATTACCGGGTTGCTGGTGGTCGCGTTCCTGGCGCGCCAGCTAAGCTGGACCGCTGAAACTAATCGACAGCAGTCACGACAGTTAGAAAAATTAGAATATCTAGGACGTGACCTGCTAACAGCCCCTCCGGACGGTTCCTCACTGCCCGATATATTAAAAGAACATATCCCTCACATGTTCACCTCTGCCAGGGTTGCCATATGGATAACTTCGCAAGGCTTTTTACTGAAACATCCTGATGAGTGGTCCCCGATATTCGAGCCAATTTGGGATTGGTTGAGTACTCACCAAATAGCCCAGGCATTCACAGCTAAAGATAACCTCCCTTGGGAAAAACCCGACACCCAGCACAGCCCGGTGGTCATCGTTCCAATCCTGGACGTCAAGAGTAAGCAGCCGATCGGGGGTATATATATCGTTCTACAGGGATTACCAATCCCCTGGGATATCCGTTGGATGATTAATCTTATACCAGCTATCCAATCGATGGCAGCACATGTCGCATCTGCGCTCTACCAGGCAAAGGTTTATTCTGAAACATTGGCTTACCAGAAGACAGCTCAAGAGTTATCCCTGGCGCGCAGAATACAGTCCAGCTTCCTCCCTAAAGAGCTGCCGATCCTATACGGTTGGCAACTAACAGCAGCCCTTGAACCGGCACGCGAGATTGCCGGAGATTATTATGACTTTATCCCCTTATCTCAGGGGAAATTGGGAATACTAATAGCCGATGTTGCTGACAAAGGCCTGGGACCAGCCCTGTATATGGCTTTAAGCCGCACCCTTATCCGTACCTACGCCGCTCAATAT
>CAZPWU010000099.1:0-7275 GCA_964590325.1 uncultured Anaerolineaceae bacterium
TATGCGGATGGGATGGATGCCCTGACGATCCTGTTCTTTCGTTTCACTCTGTCTGCAATGGTGATGACCGTTCTGCTCGCTGCCCGTCATGAGCCTCTGCCACGCGACTCAGCCCTGATCCGTCTTATAGGCATGGGCGCCATCGGCTATGTCGGCCAGGCTTTCTCATACTTTACCGCGCTGAAGTACGCCTCATCCGGGCTGGTGGCGCTGCTGCTGTACCTCTATCCGGTGTTCGTGGCCGTCCTGTCAGCGATCCTGCTGCACGAGCGTATCACCCGCCCCAAAACGTTAGCCTTGGGGCTGGCGCTGGCGGGCACGGCACTCACGGTTGGACCGCAGGGCGGTCAGCTCCTCGGCGTGCTACTGGCGATCTCGGCGGCAGCGATCTATTCTGTCTACATCATTGTGGGCAGCCAGGTCATGAAGCAAGTCTCGGCGGTGCAGTCCTCCACCGTGATCTTTGCCTCTGCGGGTGTTATGTCCGGCATTCTGATGGCCGCGAATGGGCCGCACCTGCCAGCGACAGGGGCAGGATGGGTGGTAATCGGTTCGATGGCGCTGATCGCAACGGTTTTACCCGTGGTGACCTTCCTCGCCGGTTTGGAGCGCATTGGACCGACCAATGCCGCGATGCTCTCCACGCTGGAACCGGTGGTCACGGTGGCGCTGGCCGCATGGCTGCTAGGCGAGATGCTCAAACCGGTCACACTGCTGGGTGGCGGGCTGATCCTCGTGGCAATACTGCTGCTTACGCGCAGCGAACTGCGCAGCACCTAGCCAATACTTATGAACCTGTCAGGTCTTACCTGATTAAAAGACAAGCTGAGAAAGGCAGTGCTCTCGGGACACTCGTTTTCACGTTGAGTAGCCAACTCGGGAGCAGAAAGGAGGCATTAACATGGCTACTTATTTCATGTTCGGGAAATATTCACAGGATTCGATCAAAAAGATCAGCGCCCAACGGACCAAGGAGGCGGTCGCCGCGATCGAGAAAGCTGGAGGAAAAGTCAAATCCGGCTATGCACTGCTCGGAGAACACGACCTTGTCCTGATCGTGGAACTCCCCAGTACGGAGCAGGCGATTAAAACTTCCGTCGCCCTGGCTAAACTGCTGGGGATTTCATTCACGACATCGCCAGCGGTGAGTATGGAAGAGTTCTACAAGCTGATCGTATAGAAATTCTCGGACAGAATGCTAAAATGGCGTTTAACGGATGAATGGTTAAGACCTGACAGGTTTTACCACCCACCCCACCTCACCAGTACCCACGCCAGCCCTCCCAGGCACAGCCCAATAACCAGCCCATACGCCAGTGTCTTGCGCAAAACCTCCCCCTCGCGCCCATTCAGCCCCACCGTGCTGCAGCCAACGATGATCTTGGCCGGCGCCAGCATACTGCCCAGCGCACCGCCCGCGGTCTGTGCCGAGATTAAAAGGCGCGGATCGATCGCCAATAAGAGGGCAGCGCTCTTCTGCAGGGGAGCAAACAACACGTTGGAGTTGTTATTGCTACCCGTCGCAAAAGCCCCTAAGATACCCACCAGTGGTGACACAATCGGGAAGAATACGCCCATCACTGAGCTTAGTCCCTGCGCTAATCGAAGCGTCATGCCGCAGTGGTCCATCAGCGCCGACAGGCCGACCGTGGCAATGATGCCGACGCTGGCGGGTGCGGCCGACTTCCAGGTGGATGCTGCAGCCGTATACGAACTCCCCGGTTTGCAGTGCCCTAACCAGCGGTACAGCCCATAGCTAAGCCAGGCGACCAGCAAGATGGAAGTGCCTGGGTGCACCAACGGGCGGAAAGCCTGCCCCAAGCCAGCCAGTGTGACAAACCCGCTGCGTGTGACCACCTCGGGGAAAGACATCTGCCAGACCAGCGGGTTGAGCGCGTCATGCAAGGGCCTCACCAGTGCGATGGCTGCCATCAGGGCTGTCAAGACCCCGTAGCTGATAAGGGCGTCGATCAAGGGCGATGAAGATAATACGAGAGCAGGTAATTGGGGATCAGGTGGTTGGGTCATGAGAGGAGGTGGGAGGTCGGCGGAGCGCTTTGCTGCTCGGGTCCTCTTCCCAAGCATAATCCCGCCCAGCGTGCCGGTCAACCCGGCCCCGAACGCTGCCAGGGGTGTCAACCCAGCAACCGCCAACACGTACTGGGTGAAGCCCATCAGCAGCCCCAGCACGACGACGATAGGCCAGCGCCTGCCCTGTCTCAGGATATGCGCTGTAGCCAGGCCGCATGCCAGGCAGGCTACCCCCAACATGAGCGCGGCCATGGGCGCCAATAAAGACGCATCCATTTTGACCACCCCCACCAATGTCTGATAGATCACACCCATGTCGCCGAAGGTCACCGCCCAGGCGTGCCCTACCGCTGCGGATGCCACGGCCATCACCGGCGGTACGCCCAACCCCACTAACATGGGGGCGACGACCGCGATCGGCAGTCCGAACCCTGCCAGCCCCTCCAGCAGGCCGCTGAAAGCCCAGGCCAGCGCGATCAATAAAACACCCCGCTCATGGATAGCACTCTCCAGCCATCGGGCAATGGCGCGGATACCGCCTACCTGGTCGACCACGTGATATAAAAACAACGCTGGCCACAGCACCGCCAGCACGAACAGCGAGAGGAACAATCCTTTAAGCTGTGAAACCCAAAACACCTGCGGGGTGAGCCCATAAGCCAACGCGCTGACGGCGACGCATACGGCCCAGGCAGCCGGACCAGCGCGCTGCCCGCTCCAGCGTAAAAAGATCATCAAGCTCAGGAGGACCAGGATGGGTAGGGCAGCCAGGAAGTAAAGCATAGATTGAAGTATACCAAACACGCTAGGGGATGGTAAAATGCGGGGGTTATTTTATACAAGGAGATAAAGCACATGACTGACCACACCACACTGGACTCGATTATACAGAACATACAGAAAAAGATTGCAGCACTGAAAAATCCCACCTTGCTGTCTCACTGGCAATTTTGTATTCTTCCACCCTCGCAGGACAATCCCGGGTATCAGGGTGATCTTAAAACCCCGGACAACGGAAAGATCACCTGGCAAGAAGTTGCTCTCCCTCACTCCTGGTCGTCCGCTGAAGGGGGCGCCTGGTTTAAGACCACGCTGGATCTACCTCCCGATATTGAAGGGGTCAGCCTGACCGGATCTCGCCTGGACCTGGAGATCTTACTTCCACTCGGTGCATTCTTTTACTTGAATTGGAAAGAGATCTACCGTGAGCCGTCCTGGGCCGATACGCGGGCGTTCTTCTTGCCCTTATTCGACCATTATAGACCCAGCCAACCCCTGGAATTGGCAGCCCACTGCAGCGCCAGCGATGGCTTCGGGCTGTACGCCTCGGCCCGCCTGCGCTTCAGCAACCTCGATGAGGCCATCTTCGACCTGGACCTGATTGGCGCACAGATGAAATTCACCCACTTCCTGACAGACAAGGATGATCCCAATCAGGAGAAGAAGTCGCTCTGGGAGAAGGCAGCCATAACGCTGGATTTCGCGGCACTCGCCGCCAATGATTGGCCAAAATGGAAGGCAAGTGTGGAATCAGCACGCGGTATCCTTAAGGCCTTCACACCCGAAGCCAAAAGCTATACCGCTCACCTGATCGGACACAGTCACATCGACATGAACTGGCTGTGGCCCATGCAGGAGACCATCGATGTTTGCAGGCGCGACTTCGCCACCATGGACCACCTGATGGAGGCGTATCCTGAGTTCCACTTTTCGCAGAGCCAGGCTGCCACCTACCGGGTGATGGAGACCGACTATCCTGAACTGTTCCAGCGCATGCGCGAGCGCATCGCCGAGGGACGCTGGGATGTCACCGCCAGCACCTGGGTGGAGGGGGATCTCAACATGGCGGCCGGCGAAACACTCGTACGGCAGCTCCTATACGCCCGCCGGTACCTGCGCGAGCAGTTCGGCGTTGAACCCCTGATCTGCTGGGAGCCAGATACATTCGGTCACCCGGCCACTTACCCGCAGATCCTCAAGAAAAGCGGCATCCAGTACTATTATTTTTGTCGGGCCGGCAAAGGCTACCCGCTCTTCTGGTGGGAAAGCCCCGATGGCTCACGCCTCCTGGCCCTCCACGACCTCAAGGGATATGGTGGAGAGGTCATGCCTGCGGACGTTGCGACCAGTGTGATTAGCTTCGCCAGACGCTATGGGACGCGCCGGGGATTATTCGTCTACGGGGTCGGCGACCACGGCGGTGGCACGACCGCCCGGGATATAGAGGCAGCCCGTCGAATGGACGCTGCCGAGGGCCTACCGCGCGCGCTACCCAGCTCAGCGGTCAGTTTCTACCAGGGGTCGCAGGCAGAAAACTACGATTATCCTGTGGTGCAAGACGAGCTGAACACGACCTTCGAAGGTTGCTACACAAGCCACGCCGACATCAAGCGCCTCAACCGGACGGGTGAGAACCGGCTGCTGATGGCTGAGTCCGCTGCGGCGACTGTTGCGGCGCTTACCAGAACCAAGCCAGCGGTGGACCTGACCGAAGCCTGGCGCACCCTGTGTTTCCACCAGTTCCACGACATCCTGTGCGGCTGTGCCATCGGGGTGACCTATCGCGAGGCTCATGGGCGCATGGAACAGGCCATCTCGACAGCTACGGATGCGCTGGACAGCAGCCTGGAGGCTCTGGCAACCTACGTAAATACTGGCTCCGGTGATGGGCCGTGCATCGTTATATTTAACCCATTAGCCTGGGAGCGCACCGATATCGTTCGCTTGCCTCTCGTAAAATTTAAGAACAAAGCCCCGACCTCCGTAGTCGACTCGACGGGTAAACGTTTGGCGGTCCAGGTCTGCGGAGACCAGGTCATCTTCATCGCCTCGGACGTCCCTTCCTTGGGTATCCAGGTTTACTGGCCGTCTGATGAGCCATCCGACGGCACCGACGGCATTATTACCGCAGACGAGGCAGCCAACGTCCTGGACAACGGTATCCTGCGACTGCACGTCCATCCGGCCTCCGGGGCAATCGACCAGTTGTACGATCACCGGGCCAGCCGCGACCTGGCCAGTCATGCCGGGGGTTGGGGGCCTGAGGTGCGTACAGACGCCGGGTTGCTCAACCGACTGCAGGTCTATTGGGAGCAGCCTCACCCCATGAGCGCCTGGAATATTGGTGATATCACCCGTGTGGACCACTTGATCGAGGGGGCAGAGGTACGCCTGGTCGAAAAAGGCCCTGTGCGGGGCGTGATCGAAGTGCGGCGTAATATCTTAAACTCAACTTTCTCGCAGCGCATCATCCTTTACCGGGGTTTAAGCCGCATTGACTTTGAAACCGATGTGGAATGGCATGAACGAGGCAGCGCCAAAGGCGATGCGCCGATGCTGAGGACCAGTTTCACACCCCAGCTAGGGCAGACACGGGCGGCTTTCGAGATCCCCTTCGCTGGTTTCGAGCGTACCGCAGACGGACGTGAGGTGCCTGCACTGCGCTGGGCGGACATGAGCGAGGAAAGCGGCAGCTACGGCGTTTCGCTATTGAACGATTGCAAGTATGGGCACCAGGCTAATGGTAACACCCTGGGGCTGACCCTGATCCGCGCCTCTTACGAGCCCGACCATAACCCCGATGAGGGCCAGCACACCTTTACATATGCTCTTTACCCTCACCCCGGCACTTGGCAAGAGGCCGGCACCATCCAGCAAGCCGCTGGTTTGAACCAGCCCCTGCAAGCCACCATCACCGGGGCTCATCCCGGCGATATTAAACCCGGTTTTTCATGGCTACGCTGCGATTCGGCGAATGGGCTGGTCTCGACGGTCAAAGCAGCCGAAGATCAACCCGTAAACGGTACTGCCCTGGTCATCCGGGTCTACGAAACCCACGGTAAGGCAGGCCAGGCTGCACTGGTCTTCGCTCGTCCGATTGAGCGGGCGGAGGAGGTGGACCTGATGGAAAAGACACTCTCCCGGCTGGAGGTCATCAAGGACACCATTCATCTGGCTCTTTCACCGTATGAGATAAAGACAATTAAAGTCTATCTATGAATGAAATACATAACCCCGCCTTACGCGGCATCCCCACGATCGGTCTTGGCACTGCAGCCTGGGCATCACCCTACCCAAGCGTCCCTCAGAAGCAGGTGATCGAACTCATCACCTTCGCCCTCACCAAGGGTGTCACCTTCTTTGATACCGCTCCTAAATACGGACATGGCCTGTGTGAGCAGTTCCTGGGCATCGCCCTGCAGCGCATCCCGCGCGGTCGGTATATCCTGGCGAGTAAGGTAGGGGGGTACCTGGAGAAGCCGGATGGCACCCACGAATATGATATCTCCCGCGAGGGGATTTTACAGAGCGTGGAGGCCAGCCTCAAACGCCTGGGGACGGACACGATCGATATCCTCCATATCCACGATCCCGACCATCATTACCGTGAAGCATTGGATGTCGCCTTCCCCACACTGGCTGAGCTGCGCGCCCAGGGCGTGATCAAAGCCATTGGCGCAGGTATGAATCAATGGCAGATGCTGACAGACTTCGCCCAGAAAGCCGACTTCGACTGCTTCTTGCTGGCCGGGCGCTACACCCTGCTCGAACAGGGGGCGCTGGGGCTGCTGAACCTCTGCCAGTCCAAAGGCATCGCCGTTTTCCTGGGAGGGGTATACAACAGCGGAATCCTGGCGACTGGAGCGATCCCGGATGCCAGGTATAACTACCGAAAGGCTCCGCCAGAGATCCTGGAGCGTGTGCGCCGTATCGAGGCCGTCTGTGCGCGCTACGCCGTCCCTCTGTACGTAGCAGCGGTGCAGTTCCCGCTGGCCCACCCGGGCGTTGCTGCACTGGTGATTGGGTCACAGTCGCCAGCCGAGCTGTCCGAGACGCTGGCAGCACAGTACTGGCCTGTCTCACCGGAATTGTGGGCTGACCTGGGTGCTGAATGACTGATCGTTGCAGATGCCCCCGTCCCGGTACCTCCTGCCATTGACCGACATATTAACGACTAAAGAAGAGTCATATAGACAAAATTTTTCCTGGTATTTGGAAAGTCACATTAGGACAGCCGGAAGACATAACGCCGGTTAAGGTGCGCCATACGGAGCCAGCGGTCGAAGCAATCGGCAAATTACCTCCTGTAGCGCAGTGCCCGATACCTGAAGCGAGTCTCTGGGGCCGGCAGACAAAGCGCGGATTCTCCGTGCGCATTGGCTTGCAAGACGACGAGCAAATTTACGGCCTCGGTCTGCAACTGCTCTCCTTCAACCAGCGCAAGTCAAAAAAGACCCTGCGCGT
>CAZPWU010000100.1:0-7272 GCA_964590325.1 uncultured Anaerolineaceae bacterium
TGAGTACACTGAGATAAAGGCGATCAAAATTCGAACGCATTTCTTGCGGACTCCGCGTCTCTGTGGCTATTGTGATATATTAGTGAGTTAATGCCGGTCGTGAGGTTACACGAACTCAACCCACGTTCTGCACCTCATAATTAACGCTTGGTGTAGGTTGGAGCTTTACGAGCACGCTTTAGGCCGGGTTTTTTACGTTCTTTTATGCGCGCATCACGTGTTAAAAAACCGCCTTTGCGTAAATTAGGTCGGGAATCGGGTTTCATCAAGAGCAGTGCCCGTGCCAGTCCCATTTGAACGGCTGAGGTCTGCCCAGTCACCCCTCCCCCCTCAACAATAACGAAAACATCCAGATGCGCACGGTCCTCTCCGACTGCCTGAAGAGGAGCCAGGACAATGCTGGTATCTCCAAATCGGGTGAAGTATTCTTCTAATTTTTTCTGGTTAACGATGAATTGACCTGAACCATTAGTGATACGTACGCGAGCGGTACTTTCTTTTCGGCGTCCAATTCCTTCATAATACTGTACTGCCATGATTTTAATAACTCCTTGTCAACAAGTGAAAACAAGAATTTTAACTACGCCAACAATTTGGGTTGCTGAGCTGAGTGGGGATGGTCTGGACCTGCGTAAATTTTAAGCTTTTTGATCAAACGACGACTCTGCTTATTATGAGGCAGCATACCCCACACCGCATTCTGGATCACTCTCTCAGGATGCTTAATAAGCTGTTGGCGCAACGATATCGTTTTTAGCCCTCCTGGGTAATTCGAATGGTGGTAATACATCTTTGCTTCCAACTTATTGCCCGTAACGCGTATGCGTCCTGCATTAATGACGACAACATAATCTCCACCATCAACACCCGGAGTAAAACCCGGCTTGTGTTTACCTAATAAAATACTGGCAATCTTTGTAGCTATTCGGCCCAGGTACTGGTCATTAGCATCAACCAGGACCCACTCCGTTTTTATATCATCAGTTTTAGGATAATAACTCTTTTGCACGATCATACTCTCCACTTGTTAACGAGGTTTTTACCAACCGTCATCTTATTGTCTATCATCTACCAGGTTCATCCTCATTCCACCGGTCTCAGGTAAATAACGAACCTCCATCAATACCAGCCCTTGTGGCGGTGCCAGGCTTTTAACCGGTAAGGCATTATTCTTGAATACGCCCGGTCTATGATCCAGATGCTGAGGAATTACCTCTATATCTAGATTTCCCTGTCCGATAGCTACCTGCAGACCTACCAATCGGCGCACCATATGGTACAAGAAAGCATCGGCACAGATGTCAAAGACAAGGTTCGAGCCTTCTTCCTGCCATACAGCCCGTAAAACTGTGCGTATCGTATGGCCGCCTAATCGAGGTGAAGAACCAAAAGCAGCAAAATCATGCCTCCCGGTTAGATAACCTGCAGCTCGTTGTAAAACGGATAATTCTACAGTCGGCCAAACACGCCAAGCATAACGCTCACGCAAAGGATCACGGACTGGGTGGCAATAGATGTTATAACGGTATCGGCGCGAGATGGCATCGTAGCGCGGGTGAAAATCCGGTGATGTCGCTTGCACTGAAAGAACAGCCACATCCGCCGGCAGGTAGAAATTTATCGCGTGAAGCAAGTCCACAGGAGTGTGCGGCCAATCGAGGTCGAAAACAATGACCTGTCCGGATGCATGCACTCCACTATCTGTACGACCCGCTGCTAGTACTGAACCACCTTGCCAGTTAAGCTGCCGTAATACCGCTTCAACTACGCCCTGTACCGTACGCGCATTCACCTGGCGTTGAAAGCCATGGAATTGGGTACCATCGTATGAGAGAATTACCTGGTAACGTACCATAGTCATCAGTGACCTTTTACCGGTAATTATTTACTGAGGTATTACCGATCACTGATTACCAATTACTACTCTTCTACTAACTCAAGAAGCACCATTTCGGCAGCGTCACCCTGACGTTGTCCTAACTTGACCATTCGGGTATAACCACCCAAACGGTTTTCATAACGAGGTGCTATGTCGTCAAACAATTTTCTTACCGCCTCAGCATTCCCTAAACGCGCCGCTGCCAGGCGACGTGCATGAACCATCTGCGATTCGCCCTCTTTATTACCGCGCTTTGCCAGCGTAATTAATCGTTCTGCCTGGCCGCGTACGGCTTCGGCTTTAGCGCGGGTTGTACGTATACGCTCCAGCTCGAACAATTGCTTGATCAGGATCCGCCGCAGGGCAGCCCGTTCATCCTTACCTCGGCTTAATTTTTTTCCTGCTACCTTGTGTCGCATCTCTAATTACTCCGCTTCTGTCTCATTTTCATCCCGGAGGTAACCTTTTTCATGCATCTTTTGGCGCAACTCTTCCAGGCTCTTCTCTCCAAAATTGCGGATGGACATGACTGCTTCATCACCCTTTTCGAGGAGTTCAAGCACTTCACCAACCGTTGTAATTCCGGTCCGCTTCAGCGAATTGAAAACCCGAACCGATAGATCGAGGTTCTCAATCGGTGTTTCAATCATTTCGCTGGTCAAACGGCTGCCTTCCTCTGCCTCTTCTGAGATTGCTGCAAGAGATTCTTCACTAATACCAGCCAGATGCCGTAAGTGATCAATAAGGATTTTCGCGCTTGCACTCAAGGCATCTTCCGGAACAATGGTCCCATCTGTCCAGATTTCCAGGATAAGTTTGTCATAGTTTGTGCTTTGGCCAACTCGGGCGTAACCGACCTCCCAATTGACGCGCCGGACTGGGCTGTAAATAGCGTCCACAGGCAGTTCGCCAATCGGCAGACGCCCGGTACGGTCGTCTGCTGGGGAATATCCGCGCCCTCGCTCTACCGTTAGCTCAATTTCCAGATCTGTGTTTTCATCGTCCACTGTAAAAAGGTAAAGATCGGGATTAACAATCTCCACCTCGGGCGGTGTAATAATATCGGCTGCTGTCACCTCACCTCCACCACGCACTTGCAGGCGTAGTCGAGATGTCTCTACATCATGTAGTTTCATCCGCAGTTGCTTGATCTGCAGCATCACCCGGATTACATCTTCACGCACACCGGGGATATCACTAAATTCATGTTGGACATCAGCAACACGGATCGAGGCGACCGCTGCACCCTCTAATGAGGACAACAATACCCGACGTAGGGCATTGCCTAGTGTGATGCCATATCCACGCTCTAACGGACTGATTACAAATTTCCCGTAGTTTCGAGCCTCTGCTTCGCGCTCGATTTTCGGTGTCACCATATTACTCAAACCAATCACGGCTCACCTCTTCCCCCACTCGCTGCACAGTGCACACCAGCCCAGTATAGGGCCTGGTATGTACACCTGCAACGCGATTATCGCGAGTAGTATTCAACGATTGACTGTTCGCTTAGATTACCATCGATCTCAGAACGTTCCGGCAGACGTAACACTGTTCCGGATAGATTCTTCAGGTCCCGATCCAACCATGCTGGAACATTGTGTGTCTCAGCGATATCCGCCAGACCCTTAAAGTATGTTCGCGTGCGTGACCCATCTCGAACAGCGAGTATATCACCGGAAGAGAGCAGCATGGATGGGACATCGGTACGGCGACCGTTGACCATAAAATGTCCATGAGTCACTAACAAACGCGCTTCGGCTCGACTTTCAGCAAAACCAAGGCGGAACACAACATTATCCAGGCGTGTCTCTAAGATTAGGAGCATATTAAGACCCGTCAACCCCCGCCGTTTGAGTGAGGCTTCATAATAACGGCGGAATTGGCGTTCCAGCACACCATAAACACGGCGTGCTTTCTGTTTAGCGCGCAGTTGACGGTGGTAATCCGACTCGCGTTTACGTTGGTATTGTGAACTCTTGCCATGCTGACCAGGAGCATAACCGCGCCGTTCAAACGCGCATTTCGGCGTAAAGCAGCGCGCTCCTTTCAGGAACATTTTTTCGCCCTCTCGCCGGCACAATTTACATACTGGCCCACTATATTTCGCCATTGTCTAACCTCATCCTTATAATTTTTATACGCGGCGCTTCTTCGGGGGACGGCAGCCGTTGTGGGGAACCGGAGTCACATCCGTAATAGAGATCACCCTTAGCCCCATGGCCTGCACAGCCCGAATCGCAGACTCACGACCGGGTCCAGGCCCTTTGACATAAATCTCGGCTTCCTGCATCCCCAACGCTTGAGCGGCTTTTATCGCTCCTTCCGCAGCCAAGCGCGCTGCGAAGGGAGTACTTTTTCGTGAACCCTTAAAACCCGCAGAACCCGCGCTGCTCCAAACCACCGTATTCCCATCCACATCTGTGACGGTGACGATGGTGTTGTTAAAAGTAGCCGCGATATGCACCTGTCCGGTAGCCAGAGAACGCTTCGTCTTTCGTGCGCCTTTACGGCGCGTAGAACTTCCAGTCTGTAGCATAAAACCTCGCTTATAAACTTAATAGATTACTTCTTTGTTGCACCGCGCCGCCGACCACGCCCAGCCACTGTTTTCTTGGGTCCTTTACGGGTCCGTGCATTGGTTCGAGTACGCTGTCCGCGAACGGGGAGGTTACGACGATGACGGAGGCCACGATAGCTTCCGATTTCAATGAGCCGTTTGATATTCAGCTGCACCTCACGACGCAGATCACCCTCGACTTTATAGTGTTGGCCGATATAGTCACGCAGAAGAGCCACCTCTGCGTCCGTCAGGTCTTTCACCCGCGAATCAGGGCTAACACCTGTACTGGTGAGGATTTCATTCGAGCGAGGACGCCCGATACCGAAAATATACGTCAAACCGATTTCGACCCGCTTATTTCGCGGTAGATCAACGCCTTCTATACGTGCCATAGTTGACTATCCCTGTCGTTGCTTATGTTTTGGGTTTTCACAGATAACATACAAACGACGCTTACGCTTGACAATCTTACATTTTGCGCAGCGCTTACGAATAGATGATGAAACCTTCATGATACCTTACTCCTTTATCATCCGTATCCGGTTGATAGGTAACCGAAATTGCGATTATACCTGGGCTCTCTTCTCTCGTCCAGCCCCTTTTCTCAGGGCACCGTCAGGATGAGAGGGTCGCCATCAGTTATAGCCACCGAATGCTCGAAATGAGCCGTCAATGAACCGTCCACCGAAGCGACAGTCCACTGGTCAGGGAGGACACGCGTCTCGGGTGTCCCAACAAGAACCATGGGTTCCAGGGCAATTGTCATACCCCGGCGTAGCAAAACGCCTCTGCCGGGTGTTCCATAGTTTGGGACCTGCGGTCCTTCCCACATGACATGTCCTACCCCATGACCGGTGTAGATCCGGGTGAGATAATAACCCCGGCTCTCGACGAACTGCTGTATGGCATAACCCACATCACCGACACGGTTCCCCGGACGCAGCTTATCGATGCCGACATAGAGTGCCTGTTCAGTTACCTCGATTAATTGCTGCGCCTCGGGTGTTACCTCACCGACCCCGACGGTAAAAGCCGAGTCTCCTACATAACCCTCAAAGGTCGTCCCGCAATCTACAGACACGATATCACCTTCGCGCAGCTTGCGCTTGCCAGGTATGCCGTGCACCAACTCATCATTAATGCTGATCGTCGTTGTCGCCGGATAGGGATAAGAACCCGGCACACCCAAGAAGGTTGGGGTAGCACCGTACTTCCGGATAACTTCCGCAGCGATAGCATCCAGCTCAGCCGTGGTAATACCTGGTCGGATAGCGATTTGCACTGCAGTTAACGCCTCTGCATTAATACGGCCTGCTTCGCGCATGATGGCTATTTCCCGTTGACTTTTTATAATAATATTACGTTCCCAACTCATACTATTATTTTTTTACCGGGAGTGAAGCCAACATATCTTTCGTTACCCTATCGATAGGTTGTGTGCCATCAATTTCGATTAACAACCCACGTTGTTTATAATACTCAATCAAAGGTTGAGTTTGTTCAAGGTATACGCGGATACGGCGAGTAACCGTTTCCGCTTTATCATCATCCCGTTGGTATAGTTCCGAACCATCAAAATCGCAACGACCCGGCTCACGTGGCAGGTTATATTTTTCGTGGAAGACATGCCCTTCTGCGCGGCAGGTCCAACGTCCACCCAGCCGTTCAATTAAAGTCTCGGCTGGAACATTGATATATGGCACTACATTGACCTGCCCTTTAAATCCTGCCAGCATTTTAGTCAGCGCCTCAGCTTGGGCAGGAGTTCTTGGAAATCCATCAAGCAGAGCGCCTTGGTTGCAGTCTGACCGAGATAGTCTCTCCTGGATCATAGCCACTGTGACATCATCTGGTACTAATTCGCCCTTCTGCATAAATCCATCAGCCATCTTACCCAATTCGGTCTGGTTTTTAATATTCTCCCGGAAAATATCGCCTGATGATATGTGAGGTAAACCTAATTTTTCTGATATAGCATTCGCCTGGGTACCTTTACCCGCTCCAGGAGGGCCGAGTAAGATGATGTAAGTAGGCATTTTAGGACTTCAACGTACTAACAGGGTGTCATCATATCCATGCAATTTAAGTTCTGCATCGATATTGAAAAAGGCATCACGCACAACGCCTACAACAATCAACAATCCTGCAGAGGACACTAACAGCAGTCCGGTGTTGCTGCCGAATGGAACTACCAAACCAACCAGCCAGGGTAGAACCGCCACAATTCCCAGGAATAATGCTCCGGGTAATGTAATGCGTCTCAATACGCGGGTCAGATAACGCTGGGTGGGAGCTCCGCGGCTAACTCCAGGAATTTGCGCTCCGACCTTTTTAAGATTTTCACCGTAGTTTTGCTGAGCAAATAACACATCGGTATAGAAAAATGAAAACAGAACGACACTGAGGAAATACAAAAACCAATAGATGTTGCTCTGCCCACCGAATACCTTTTGTACTTCGTTAGCCAAATTAGCTAACCATGCCGTTTTAGAGTTCACTAAAAAACCGGCAAGAATCGCCGGGAAGGTGAGAAGGGATTGGGCGAAGATTAATGGGATCATACCTGCCATATTCACCATAAGGGGTAGAGTGCCCTTGACGGGCATCGACATCCCGCGCCCAACACGCCTGCCAGGATACATGACAGGGATGTTACGCCGTCCCTGCTGTACAACCACGATGGCAAAGATCGTCAAGACAGACAAAACCACCATGATCGTTAGCGATGCAAAGCGGTGGACTTCATCCGCCCATAGACTGGAAATGGTATTCGGTATACGCGAGACAATCCCTGCAAAGATAATTAGTGAAAGGCCCTGGTTGCGGATAC
>CAZPWU010000101.1:0-7131 GCA_964590325.1 uncultured Anaerolineaceae bacterium
CAGTCAGACAGTGAAGGCTGAGGAAGGTTGAATTCCGGCATTGCCAGTATTAATAAAAAATTTCCTGAATTATCGCTACACGATAAATCACGGAGTTCTATTCCTTCATTGGGGCTGAAGCCTTCCTGTTTCGATGGCGTAAACGGATCTCAAAGACGCGCAGGGCAGCCTCGACTTTAACCGCCAGAGTCATTTTGCTCTTTCCGGTGTGTCGATCCGCGAAGTATATCGGTATCTCCTTGATGCGCAGTCCGGACTTCTCTGCGAGATAACATGATTCTACCTGGAAGATATATCCGTTTGAGCGGATTTGTTCTAATCCGATTGACTTTAATGCACTAGCACGCCAGCATTTAAAACCCGCCGTCGCATCTTTTGTCTCCACACCGAGTAATAGCCTGGTCCATACCGAGTTAGCCCACCAGCTTAGGAACCAACGTCCCCATCCCCATCGTTCATCCAGTTTACCGCCCGGGACGTAGCGCGATCCCACGACAACATCATAGTCTGGGATCAGTGTGAGAAATTGGGGGATATATTTGGGGGAATGAGAGAAGTCAGCGTCCATCTGGATGATGAAATCGGCTCCAGCATTAAGTGCCCAGGTAAATCCCTGGACGTAGGCTGTTCCCAGACCCAGCTTACCCGGTCGGTGGATGACATGATAGCGCTCAGAGTATAGTTTTGCGAGATTATCTGCTACCTGACCTGTACCGTCGGGTGAAGCGTCGTCAATGATTAAAATTTCCAACCCTTCAATATTAAGGCTGAACACTTCAGAGGTTATTGCTGGTAGGTTTTCCGCCTCGTTATAGGTTGGGATGACGGTTATTATTTTAGGCATGAAGATATTCCTTGATAAGGATCATTACTCAGGTTATTTTATACCATGACTGATGAATGGCATAGGCTTATCTAAATGTGATTATTTATGTTTATACCCGGTTATCCATCACGGCAATTTCTAATGAGCCTGGATTCGCAAGGATATCACATTTTTTTGATACAATACATCACCTATTTATAAATCGGATCGGCTAAGATCGAATAAAAGATCACCTTAAAAGTAAGCTCTTCGGGAAAAAAGATGCCGTATCGCATTATAAGACTAAGTCTGCTCTACTTACTGATTTTGGTAAACACCCGAACAACCCGGATATCTCATTTACCGGTTGTATTGGAGTCTGGGGTCGCACAGCTATCGTCACGTCCAGTAGTGCATGGGGTCATGTTCTGGATGGAGGGCTGTTCGAATTGTGAGAAGGTAATCAAAGAGACTCTTCCACCTTTACAGGCCAAATACGGTGACCAATTAGACTTACTCCTGGTTGAAATCGTTACCCAAGCTGACGTTCATAAACTTTATGCGGTCGGTGCAGCCTTTGGGATCCCTAAAGATCGGGTAGGTGTGCCGTTCTTAATCCTCGGTGAACAGGTTCTGATCGGTTCTGTGCAAATCCCGACCCAATTGCCTGGGTTAATCGATAAGTACCTGGCAGCAGGGGGATTGGGTTATCCTGAGAATCCAATCCTGAATGGGTTGCTTCCCACACCATCTACAACTGGCGTAGACTTGTGTGCACCCAGCTCACCTTATGTCGAAGCTACGAAACAAGCTCAAAATTCGTCCGCCTCGATCATAATGGCTCCTGTCGCATCGAGTCGATCTGACCCCACTCAATCCTCGGACCAACCCCAATCAAGCGGTTTTTCATTGGCGATACTGATATTGATCGGGATGGGTGTGGCTTTGGTATATACGATTATTATTTTCATACGGGCATATAGCGGACAACGAGCCTCGTCCAGAGCTGCCTGGTTAGACTATGCCATGCCAGTTCTTGCTTTAATTGGTCTGGGTGTGGCCGGGTATTTGACTTATGTCGAGACCCAATCTGTGTCAGCGGTCTGTGGGCCAATCGGTGATTGCAATTCGGTGCAAACCAGCCCTTATGCTAAAGTCTTGGGCGTGCTACCTGTTGGTTTACTCGGTGCCTTTGGCTATATCGCCATCCTGGTAGTCTGGTTTTATGGGAGGTTCCGCTCTGACCGGTTATCGGAATACGCACCTTTGGCGATCTTCGGTATGACATTCTTCGGCACCTTGTATTCGCTCTATCTCACCTTTCTAGAGGTGTTCGTGATCAAGGCGGTGTGCATATGGTGCTTGAGTTCAGCAGTTATTATTACTTTATTGATGCTACTTAGCCTCAACCCGGCAATGCAGTCGCTGGAAGTTGATGACGAGGAGCTAACTGAAGACCAGGAATAATCGGGTATACTTCAAGCCGGTTATGACCAATCTAATTCGCAATTTTTGTATTATCGCCCACATTGACCATGGCAAGTCCACCCTGGCGGATCGGTTACTGCACCTGACCGGCACAGTGTCTGATCGTGATACCACCGAACAAATTTTGGATTCGATGGATCTGGAACGTGAAAAAGGGGTGACAATTAAGGCTTCTGCAGTGCGCATGAGTTATACGGCCAAGGATGGACATACCTACGAATTAAACCTGATCGATACACCAGGTCATGTGGACTTTGCTTATGAGGTCAGCCGCGCTTTGGAAGCTTGCGAGGGCGCTCTATTGGTCGTGGATGCTACCCAAGGGGTGGAGGCTCAGACCCTGGCAAACCTCTATATGGCTCTCGAAGCTGACCTGGAAATCATCCCAGTAATCAATAAGATAGACTTGCCCTCAGCCCGGCCTGATGAAGTGGCGATAGAGATCAGTAACCTCTTGGGGACGCCTCCTGACCAAATCATAAGAATCTCCGCTAAAGAGGGCGTGAACATTGATGCTGTGTTAGAGGCGGTTGTCCACCAGATACCTGCACCCTATGGAGACCTTGATGCTCCTCTTCGAGGGCTAATCTTTGATTCCCATTATGATTCATACAAAGGTGTTGTCGCGTATGTGCGTATGGTTGATGGCCGAATCGGTCCTACGGATCTTTTACGACCCATGGCGAGTGGTGTTGATATCAAACCGGTGGAAATCGGCATCTTCGTACCTGACCTGCAACCTATCCAGAGTCTGGTCGCTGGTGAAGTGGGTTATATCGCCACTGGATTAAAGACGGTGCGGGAATGCCGTGTTGGAGATACCATCACTTCTGCTGTGACACCCGCCCCAATGCCTCTGCCTGGTTACCGGAAAGCCAAGCCGATGGTCTTCGCCGGGATCTATCCAGTCGAAAATGAGGATTACGAAAATCTGAAGGAGGCTTTAGAAAAACTTCAGCTCAACGACGCTTCGCTTTCGTATGAACCAGAGACCTCTCAAGCGTTAAAATTCGGCTTCCGTTGTGGTTTCTTGGGGATGTTTCATATGGAGATCATCCAGGAACGCCTGGAACGTGAGTACGACCTGGATATTATCGTCACCGCTCCATCTGTGGAATATGAAGTCCTATTACATACCGGTGAAGTCATCCGTATCAACTCACCGACCGATCTGCCCAATGAGTCGGAAATTGCTGAAATCCGAGAACCCTGGATGAAAGTAGAAATATATACCCCAACCGAATTTTACGGTGCAGTGATGGAATTAACAACCAAACGGCGAGGGACATTCATCGGTCAAGACTATCCTGCCCCTAACCGGGTGCAGCTTATATTTGAAATCCCCTTATCAGAGATGATCGTCGATTACTTCGACCAGTTAAAGTCGCACACCCGGGGTTACGCGTCCATGGATTACCAATTTTTAGAATATCGTGCGGATATTCTAGTAAAGTTGGAAATCCTGGTGAATAATGAGCCGTTAGATGCTCTTGCAATGATCGTACATAAAAATGATGCTTACCATAAAGGTCAGGCTCTGGTATCAAGGCTGAAAGACCTTATCCCCCGACAGTTGTTTATCGTGCCCATACAAGCATCCGCGGAGGGGCGGATAATTTCACGTGCCACCGCCAAAGCCATTCGTAAAGATGTCTTAGCCAAGTGCTACGGTGGTGATATCTCTCGCAAGAAAAAACTCTTAGAAAAGCAAAAACGGGGTAAGAAACGCATGAAAATGGTGGGTAATGTAGAGATCCCACAAGAGGCTTTCCTGGCTATATTGAGGATCGGGGAGGAATAATATCGCTACGGTAAGCCCAAAAGAGAAGAGAAACAGGCATGCCACCAGTGATTGGCGTCGCATTCTGCCGGGCATTATTATTAGTGCAATATGCCTGGTTGTCCTTTTTTATTTCGTTGACTTCCATAAATTTAGTCAGGCTTTAATGATGGCGGATTACCGTTTGATAGGGTTATCCATTGTTATATCGATAACCTGGTTAGCGGTACGCGGGTTAGTTTGGCGAACACTTTTACCGGAAAAGGCACGCTTCAGTCAGGTGTTTTGGACCTTGAATGAAGGGTATTTATTAAATAATTTCTTACCGTTCAGGTTGGGAGAGATTGCAAGGTCATTTATCCTTAGCAAGAAAGCGAATCTAGATTTTTGGGAAGTATTTTCAACTATCGTCATCGAACGTGCTCTCGATATGACCATGGCTATTAGCCTTTTGTTCTCTACCCTTCCTTTTGTTGTTGGGGCATCATGGGCAGGACAGGCCACGACCGGGGTCAGCGTTGTGGTGCTGATCGGACTGATCGTTTTATACCTCCTGGCACGCAACCGACAATGGGTATTAACGATATTTGGTCATTACAGTTCCCGTTGGCCTGTATTACAGAAAATAGGCGGTGGAGCCTTACCTGCATTTTTAAACGGTCTAGCGGTGCTGACTGATGGTAGACGGTTTTTAATAGCTATTTTATTAATGGTTCTCAACTGGTCACTTTCTGTGGCGCAGTATTATATATTGGTGAGTGCATTTTTCCCGGGAGCAAGGGTCCTGTGGTCTACTTTTACTTTAGCCGTGACTGCATTAGGAGTGGCAGCACCTTCATCTCCTGGAGCAATCGGGGTTTTGGAAGGAGCTATGGTTGGTTCGCTTTCCGTATTCCACCTGGACCCATCTGTAGCTACGGCTTGTGCAATAACTGCTCACCTCGTAAACTACCTTACCACGGGCATTCTGGGTGCTTATGCATTAACCCGCGATGGTGAAACATTAATTGGTCTATATCAGCGTGTTCGATTACGAAAGGATGCAGGATGATAGGGGATCACATAATCTAATGGGGTTATTCAACCCATAAATCTCCTCGCCTCAATTATGCAAATTCTGATCGCCCTTACTTATTATCGCCCTCATTATTCAGGGCTTACAATTTATGCCGAACGCCTGGCGTGCGCCCTGGCAGAGCGAAAACACCATGTTACGGTCTTGACCTCTCGTTATGATCGGAAGTTACCGTTAAGAGAAAAGCTAGATGGGGTAGAAATTGTCCGCTTGAATGTCCTGATGCATGTCAGCAAGGGCGTACTGATGCCATCAATGTTGACCAAAGCATGGAAGCTGATCCACCAGGCGGATGTCATCCATTTGCATCTCCCCCAGTTGGATGCCGCACCCCTGGCTGTGATAGCCCACTTGCTCGGTAAACCGGTTGTTCTGACTTATCACTGTGATCTCCGCTTACCGGAAGGATTGATCCATTTTTTGGCTAACCAGGTATCTCATACCGCAAATCATCTCTCTGCTGCCCTGGCAGATGTCATCGTGACTAATACACGTGACTATGCTGAGTATTCACCTTTCTTAAAGCGTTATCTATCTAAAGTGCATACTATCCTACCCCCTGTTGAAGTGGTACCGATCACAGAGGCTGATCGTGAGGCTTTCAGGGTTAAAATCGGGATACAGCCTGGTCAGCGGATTATCGGGATGGCGGCGCGACTGGCAACCGAGAAAGGCGTAGAGTACCTGGCTGAAGCGTTACCGCTGGTTATGCACACATATCCCACTGCGAGGGTGCTCTTTCAAGGACAGTATCGGAATGTTTTCGGTGAGGAAGCATATGCGCGCCATCTGGCGCCGATGATTGAACAATTGGGAGAGCACTGGACTTTCCTTGGAAATTTATCGCCGGTGGAAATGTCTGCATTTTTCCACGAATGTGAGGTGACAGTCCTCCCCAGCCTTAACAGCACCGAATCGTTTGGAATAGTGCAGTTGGAGTCGATGACCTGCGGTACCCCGGTAATAGCTTCTGACTTGCCCGGAGTACGGCAACCAGTGTTAATGACGGGTATGGGGTATGTTGTCCCTCCAGCCGATGCCGATTCTCTGGCGCGGGCTATTTTAACAGTTTTAGATCACCCGCAAGTCTATAAAAACGATCAGCATGCACTCATGGAGCGATTCTCGCCATCCAGGGTCGCTGAGGAGTATGAGAGGTTATTTGAGGAGGTGAGAGGAAAACGTTGAAGGATTTCCTCTGGCTTAACCTGCGCGATCTCCCTTATTTCCGCGCCGTGCTGAGGGCGGTTGAAGCGCGCTTCTACCAGGATTATAAACTACCAGCCCCAGTATTAGACATCGGTTGTGGTGATGGGCATTTTGCTACTGTCGCTTTTGATCATCCACTGGATGTAGGTCTGGATCCATGGTGGGAGCCGATCCGTGTCGCAGCCCGTCTGGGAGGCTATCGTTCTTTGGTCCAAGCTAATGGCAGTCGAATGCCTTTCCCAGACGGGTATTTCAACAGTGCTTTAAGCAACTCGGTGCTAGAGCATATCCGGAATATCGAGCCGGTCTTAGCAGAGATTGGGCGTGTTTTAAAACCTGGATCACCTTTTATTTTTTGTGTACCCAACCCTGGCTACCTCTCAGAGCTTTCTATCCCTACTTTTCTTAATCGAATTGGCTTATCAAGGTTAGGGCGTGCTTATGCCGGTTGGTTTAAGAGGATATCGCGCGTCGAGCATGTTCAAACACCCCAGACCTGGCAAGATTGGTTGGAACGCGCGGGTTTTCTATTGGAGGAGTGGTGGCATTATTTTTCACCCCAAGCTATGCGTGTATTGGAATGGGGGCATTATTTTGGGGTCCCGACACTCTTACCTTATGCATTGACTGGACGTTGGATCATTGCTCCTACTCGGTGGAACTTGGCGTTGACGGAACGATTGGTACGCCCCTATGCCATACCTGAACCACATCCGCATGGAACCTTTACTTTCTATGTCGCAAGGAAAAGAGGTTAGGGAGAAAAAGATGTAA
>CAZPWU010000102.1:0-7108 GCA_964590325.1 uncultured Anaerolineaceae bacterium
TATATTCGACCTTTTTGATCCCACTGGGGTCGGAACTCCTTAATGTGATCGTGATCGTGGAGTACCAGTCCCCCTCGGGGGTGCTTGGCCCGCTGATATCGATGGCGGTGGTGGGCGGGAGGATATCGACGGTCGGTTTGCCCAACAGGGCGCAGCGGCCGGGCGCTTCGGTCAACGCCTTAGCAACCTTATTATCGTAGTCAAATGTGGTATCCAGGGATTTCCAGGTGTGGCTGCCGGTCTCCAGCCAGTAAATGGATAACGTTTTCTGATCGAAGTCCTTAAAATCTGCCGGTTCGAACGGGAGGGTAATCTGGACAGGATGATCAAAGTGATTCACCGGGTTACCCTGGTCATCGAAAGCCGAGAGCACACATCCGTTGCCGGCGCTCGCTATCTGGTCGGTCGATTTCGGACCGGGGCTCAACGACCAGTAAACGGTGCTGCCGGGAGGAAAGGTCCCCGCCTTTGCGCACACAGAGGTATTTTCCGGGGCACCGCCGGCACCGCCGGTTCCGCCGGGGGTTTCTAATTTTCCACCACCATTCTGTGGGACAACCGCCTCCGCTCCCATGGGATGAATCCACAGGTACTGGCTGTGGAACATGGTGCGCTCATACCAGGGGTCAACCGGGAAGGCCGGGCTGGGGATATAACCATAAGGATCGATGACCTCGCTGAGAGGGAATTTGTGGTCATGGTTGGCATCAAAGCGCACCTCAAAGTGCAGGTGATGACCGGTACTGTAGCCGGTGTTGCCCATCGTGCCGATGCGCGTCCCGGCCGTGATGTGCTGCCTTTCCCTCCCCATCATATTCTGGAAATACTGGTCAGGCTCCAGGTGCCAGTAAATGGTCATAAAATCGCCTACACCTGGGACGGTGTGGGTGATCTCGACAAACAAAGCTCCGGAAGCAGAGTGTTTTCCCACGGCGTAGATCACCCCGTCGGCGGCTGCAAATAAGGGAGTCGTAGCCTTGTGGAATTCAAAGGTGGAGAAGTCATAGCCGGGGTGTCCGCTGTAACTGTCGTAGTCACTGATCGATCCTTCGTAGAGTAATACCTTTTCGCCGATCGGTTGCTCACAGGGCTCCTGCCCGCCGGGGATATCAGGATTCTTCGAGCAAGGGTAGAGAGGATAGTAATGGTCGAAGAAGCTGTTGATGCGGCCTCCCTGCCCATTGCGGTGGCTGGCTTTGATAAATTGCTCATTAGTGCCGCCGAAGTTAACGTTGCCGCCATCGTAAGGGAAAGGTAGCTCCAGGAAAGCCAGGGACTGGATGGGTCTACCGGGGGCTTGGGGTGGTGCACCCGATGTCACACCGCTGGCAGTCGGTTCTGGCAGCGTGGGTTGACCGCTGGCCTGGCTGGTAGCCTGGAGCATCCGCCTGTCTATGGATGTTAAAGCCATCGCGGGTTGATCGCAGACAAAGGTGGTCGCATTTCTGATCCTCTGGCGGAGGATACCCAGCCCGTAGATGCCTCCCAGGCAGAGGGCGACGGCGAGGACGATCGCACCAATTGCAGCACCTGCGATCATCAGTTTAGAACGCGGCCGCGCCTGGGCAGGCTGCAGCTTACCAGGCGCTGGCTTGCGCAGGCCCATAACGATGTTCCCCAGCCGGATCGGCTGATCCACCTGGATAAGAGCCGGCGCATGGGTCATGAGGCGTCGCTCCCCAACAAACGTGCCGTTGGAGGACCCCAGGTCTTCGATCAGCACACCCTGCGGCTGGATGATCAAGCGCGCGTGCTGGCGCGAGATGGAAGGGTCATTCAGCACAAGATCGTTGTCCGGCGCACGCCCGATGGACACAGCCTCCCTAAGGACCAGGAACTCCTGGCTAGTACCATCGGGCATTTGAACCGCGATGGCATAATTTAATTCGGGGAAGATATGGGTCTTTTCCATAAGGTGCACCGTTATTGTTTAGCCATTACGGAATCGGTACCAAATCAGATAGGTGTTGCGCGGCCGGGTAAACGTAAACCTCACTGCGGGCAAGACCAGGCATCGTTAGACGCACAATTTTATTACCCCAATTGGCGTACACCAGGCTGCCATCCGGCTCGAATGAAAGCCCTGTGATGCATTCAACCGAAGCTGTGTACACACGTTGCGGCACCGAACCAACCACATGGTAGAGATGGGCAGGGATTTCATTCCCACTGCTGAGCCATAGGTCACCATTGCGGTCAAAAGTAAAATCTCCGCTCCAGAACCCATCTACCTGGGACAATTGTACCTGAAAAAACGGTGAGGCTGTTGAGCCATCCAACCGATAAATCATGCCATCGTTACCTGCCCCAGAGGCTTCGCTGAAATACAAGTTTCCGGCCGAGTCAAAGGCAAGGTCCCTCACATAAGTCCCGTGAGTATAAATGGGCACTTCAACGCCACCTTGAATCCTGTAGATTTGAGACTTATTGGCATTACAGAAGTAAAGGGTGCCACCCGGAGCCAGCGCCAGGGAATAGATCTGTCCAGACGGTCGTGTGTAATAGATCGTGACTGCACCGTTATCCAGCCTGTAAATCCGACCTGCACCCGGCTCAAACGCGTCTGTAAAATAATATGAAGTAACACTCGGGTGCAGTGGATCGGGATCCACACCATCCTTGAGGCCATCCCCGTCTGTATCGGGGTTATTGGGGTCAGTGCCCAGGGCGATTTCCTGGGTATAGGTGAGTCCGTCACCATCTGCGTCGCTCATGGCAGTGGCAGTAGCCGCCTGGGCTATTGCATTCGCCGCTCCTGCTGTAGCTGATGCCTGGGCGGTAGCGGTCGCATTCAGGCTCGCTTGCTGAGTCGCTCCAACATCGGCGGTCGGGGTCGAGGTGTGTATTGGGTCCGAATCCAGGGGGTCGGGGATACCGTCGCCGTCCGTATCTGCCTTTAACGGGTCGGTGCCTCGGCTGACCTCCTCGCCATCTTTCCACCCATCCCCGTCTGTATCAGGCAATAGAGGGTTTGTGCCCCGCTTAACTTCCTCGCCGTCGTCCAGCCCGTCGGCATCCGTGTCGCGTACATTCGTCAGGGTGTTCAGCTCAAATTCACGGCGGTTAGTCAAACCGTCCCGGTCGTCATCCGCGTTCAACCACGTCTCTGTCGCCGTAGCCGCCTGGACGGTGGACTGGCTGGCATGCGTAAAATAATCGGCGGTCGCCGTCGCTGCCTGTCGCGCAGATAACGCGACAATCGCGACTGCGGTTTGCTGCGCATAAGCGGTTTGTGTCGCCCGGGTATGTTGCTGGTTGATGCCATAGTAGACGGCGCTTGCTGCTCCGGTCAGGAGCAGGCACAGGAATATCAATACCACCGGCACCCAGGTCGGCAACAACCCTCGGCTGACCACCTCGCCAGCTTGGGTCTGAGCCTCCCCTTTGCTCGGGCTGATGTTGGCGGTAAATGGGTGTGTCTGCTCACCGCCGAACCAGCGCCTTCGACGGAGTATAGCGCGAAATTCAGCCTGGGCATCCTGGTCCTCGGGGACGCGCAACTGGGCTTGAGGCGGCTGGAAATTCAGCTCATCGCCCCGATCCTTCCATGTCAGTGTGAATGTCTCCGCCATGTTACCCAGGTTCTTCACCGTAACCCGCCCGGTTTGCCCGGAGCGCACTTTCTGTGGATAGAGCTCACTTGTAAATTGAGAAAACCCAACCAGGGTCAGTGTGCTCTTTACCTCAGCCACCTGGTCTTCAGCTTCCTGGCTGCTCACCCGAATACTGATCGGGTAGCGACCAGCCCTACTCTTGGAGGAACGCGGCGGTCGGATGGCGATGGATACTTCACATTGTTCTCCCGGCATCAGTTGTGCGGGAGGTGGCAGCGCCGGCAGCCAGGCAGCCGGGAGGCCTTCCACCAGCACCTTGAAGTGATCGACGGTCGTCCCCTGGTTTAGCAGGACGATGGGAAAGGTAAGGTTACCTCCTGGCTCCACACTGAGCGGTTTATTTTCCATAAAAACACCCACTCGTCCCTGGCCTGGGCTGGAATGGACCAGCCCAGGGTCAACCTGGAGGCTGGTACTACCATAAGTAGTCTGGGGTCCAGTCTTTTGTACGCGCACCAGCCGCAGCCAGTTATCCCCGATCCGCAAGGCTTTCTCGGGAGTCCATAGCTCGGGTACGCCGGGGAGAAGCTTGGCGTTAGCCATGTAGGTGCCGTTGGTGCTGCCCAGGTCGACGACATGATATTCCGTACCGTCAAAATCGATGCGGGTGTGGTGGCGGGAAATATTAGTCCCCTCCAGGACCAGGTCGTTGTCGCTATCACGGCCGATGGTGATCCCATCGGCTTTCATGGCAACCGAGTGGATCGTTTTCCCCTTCGCCATGACCTGAATACGGTCCTGTGAGAGATCAGAGGGGGGCTCAAACTCTGCGAGGATCGATGGGCCACGCTCGATCTTGAGGCTGTCCTGATATTGCGTGACCAGGCTGACGGCCGTTTCCATAGACGTGGGCGCCGAAGCGACCTCGGTCGTGGTAGGGATAAGTTCTTGCAGCGCTCCGGCTAACGCACCCGCATCCTGAAACCGCTGTGCGGGATCTTTCTCCATGGTTTTCAGGATAATGCGCTCAAGAGGCTCGGGTAAATCCGGGCGGATCGAACGGGGGAGCGGCGGGGGTTCCTGGGTGTGGTAGCGGATCGCCTCGGTGAGGGTCTTGGCTGGGAAGGGCAGCCGACCGGTGGATAACTCAAAAAGCAGGACGCCGAGGGAATAGACGTCGCTGCGCGCGTCAACGGGTTTACCAAGGGCCTGCTCGGGGGACATATAGGCTGGCGTGCCCATCGACGTGCCTTCCTGGGTCATCAAGCCCCCTTCAACGAGCTTGGCCAGGCCCAGGTCAGTGATGACGGGCCGGTAAGGGAGCCCATCGCCCGGGACCGGCTCTATCATGATGTTGTTAGGCTTGATATCCCGGTGCAACACCCCGTGCTGGTGGGCATAATCCAGAGCATGTGCCAGCAAGCGGATAAGCTGTACAGCCTCGTTAAGCACGATCCACCTGCCCTGAGCCTTTAAATCCTGCAGCATCTGCCCCAGGTTATCTCCGGAGATGAATTTCATCACGATGTAAAGCATGGAGCGTGATTGGCCGAAGTCAAAGACCTGCACGATGCAGGGATGGTCCAGGCGGGCAGCGGTGCGCGCTTCTTGCAAAAAGCGTTCCTGGAAATCGGCCTGGCGGGCATAATGGGGGTGCATGATCTTAATAGCCACATCGCGCTGTAAGGTCAGGTCATGAGCTTTAAACACCGCCCCCATCCCGCCTTCCCCCAGCAGGCTGACGATTTTATAGTGTGATAAGGTTTGACCAACCAGTTTTTGCATTTGTACTTTTACCTATCTCGGGAGAGGCACCAGCCAGTAATTCTTCCCATCACCTTCAGAGGTCCATCCGATCAAACCTGAAGTAAATGAGTGTACCTTCCACCAGATCATGTTTTCTACACACTTAGGCCCTTCCAACACTTCCATTTCCTCTTTAACTTTAAGCATACCGATCCGGGTAGAAGCATCCAGACCCGGTTCCGAGTGCACATATTGGTCAACAGGCGGGTTGTCTGAGACATAAGCCCGGTCGCCGAGGCGGAGCCTGGACTGGTAATAGCCCGGGCAGGCCATCCACGGCGCGGGGGTGGGCGTGGGCGTGACAGTGGCCGTTGGGGTGGGGGTGGGCAATTTACAAGGAGAAGTATCTACATTGTCATTGATACCATCTCCATCGGTATCGGGATTGTTCGGACTGGTGCACCCCAGGACTTCTTGCCCGTCGGGGAGTGTATCTCCATCCGTGTCTTTATTCTTGGGGTTCGTACCATATTTTTTAACCTCGTCACCATCCTTCAGCCCGTCGCCGTCGGTATCGGGGTTGTTGGGGTCGGTGCCCAGGGCGATTTCCTCGGCGTTCGTCAGCCCGTCATTGTCGGAGTCGCTCTGGGCGATGACGGTTTCAGCCGCGGCCGTAGCAGCGAGGTTCATAGCCAGTTGGGTCTGCGTGGCTTGTTTGAGAGCATTCGCCCGGTTCATAAAAAGGAGACTTGCTGCGGCAACCAGAAGCAGACACAGCATGATAATCACTGGAGGCACCCACGGCGGGATCAGGGCATGGCTGAGGACATCGCCTGATTGAGCCTGAACGACACCTGCTTCCGAGGTGACCTGGGCGGTATAGGGGTGGATCTGCTGCCCGCCGATCCACCGCCGCTGGCGGGGAGCGGCTCGAAATTCGGTAGTGGCTGACTGCCCCTCGGGCACGCGCATCTCGGCCTGGGAGGGTTTAAAAACCAGTTCGACCGCCGGGTCCTGCCAGGTCAGAGAATATACCTGCGGGCTGTTCCCCTGGTTATCCACCTTCAGCCGCGCCGCCCTGCCAGCACGGATCTTTTGAGGGCGAAGCTCGCTGGTAAAGCTTGAATAGGGGGTCACCGTGAGTGACCCCGGTACAGCAGCCTGGTTGCGCCCATCCTGGCTGGCAACCTTTATCGTGATGGGGTAAGTCCCGGCCCGGCTTTGAGGGGGGCGGGGTGGTGAAATGGTGAAGGATACGGCTTGTTGATCCCCAGGCAGCAGCTGCACAACCGGAGAACCTGCCGGTAACCAGGAAGCCGGTATCCCTTCGATCGAAGTCTGAAAGTGCTCTACTAAAACCCCCTGGTTTAGCAAATTAATAATGAGCTGAAGACACTGCCCTGGTTCGACGGTGAGGTCAGTCTTTTCGACATGCAGGCTGACGCGCTGCCCTGTTACAGACTGGACACCGCTGAGCTCGGCTTTCGGCCCTTGGGGAGATATCACAGAAGTGACCGGGGAGGGAGCTGCAGCCGGCGCTGTGGTTGCGGTCTGCAGATGGAGATAGAAGTTGCCAATGTGCAATACCTTGTCAGGCAGCCAGACCTCCGGTACACCGGGCAGAAGCTTTGCGTTCGCCATGAAGGTCCCATTGGTACTGTCCAGGTCAACCACGCGATAGTTCTTTCCATCGAACTCAATCCGGGCATGCTGGCGCGAGATCTTTGGATCGTTGAGGACAATATCAGCCTCAGTCCCGCGCCCGACGATCAACGTGTCGGATTTGACGATCACCGAGTGGGTCGTCT
>CAZPWU010000103.1:0-7091 GCA_964590325.1 uncultured Anaerolineaceae bacterium
GCGGTGCGTTGGTCATTTTTCAATGCATCTAGAACAGAAAATCCGTCCATCTCTGGCATCATAAGGTCAAGGATGATCAGGTCGGGTATCTCCCGTTGGGCTAAATCAATAGCTTCACGACCGCTGGAAGCCTCAAACAATGTATAGTTCCCTTGAGACTGCAAAATCCGACGGATCAAACGACGTGCATCCGGCAGATCATCGATTATTGCAATACGTGGGAAACGTTCTGCGGTCACGCGGCTGAGAGCTGCCAGTAATCCTTCTTCGGGAACTTCCTGGAAATCCTGAGAAGAAACAACTAAATTCCGCGCCCACCCTTCACCGAGTATAACCCGCTCAATGGGCATGGTATGTCCAGTGCAGTTGACGACCACCACATCGGACGGTTTAATCATGCCAGCTCTTACCATTTTTATCAGACCGGCAAATGCAACTGCGGCGGCTGGCTCAGCAGAGACCCCTTCCATTTTTGCCAGAATGTGAACCGTCCGATAAGTTTCTTCATCGGTAACACTCTCAAATGTACCGTTGCCTCCTTGCAGCATGCGCTGGCGTATCAGGGTGTAGGTCCGACCGGGATCTCCGGTTGCAAGGGTAGCGATATGTGTGCGAGGAGATCGTATGGGCTCAGCCACCTCTAAACCTTGTTTCCAGGCATGCACCATTGGGGAACAACCCTCGACCTGTATATTTGCCATCGCAGGCACCCTATCGATGAAATGCATTTGGTGAAGCTCTTCGAAACCTTTCCCCACACCGTGAGGTCCGAGTCCGCCACTGACGGATTGAAAGTACCAGTCAGGTGATTGCCAGGGAGTAGTCGTAGTTGAGTGGTTCTGAGACGGAGATGGTGGTCCTAAAATTCCGGTTAATTGTTCGGCAACCTCGAAAGCGATGGTTTTCATGGATTCCACAGAAGGAATTGACCTCGATCCCCGTTCGAGGTAAAGGCCCCTCTGGCGGGCAAATTCGGCCGCCACTTGTTTAGCCTGATCATAGGAAGCAGTTACCTTGACCACCTGCGTCCCATATATTGCTACTTCGCGCATTTTTTCGGAGGGGACAAGACTGGTGAGAAAAGCCCATAGCTTGATTCCTGCTCTGGCTGCGTAAGCTGAATAGGCCATTGCCACATTACCTGTCGATGCCAGTACGGCTTCTGTAATTCCTGCCTCTTTTAAAGCTGTAACGCTCAAGGCAGCCTGGCGATCCTTAAAAGACGCTGTTGGACCTTGACGCTCATCTTTAATATATAAATATGGGCATCCCAGCATCATGCCGAGATTAGCAGCATGAATTAAAGGTGTTCCCCCTTCACCTAAAGAAATTACCTGGTTCGGTCCGTGTACGGGAAGCAGCTCGCGATAGCGCCAGAGATCAAAGGGCCTGCCCGGTAGCAAGGAGAGCAAGGTTCGTCCAATGGTCTCATAATCATACCGGGCTTCACGCCACTGGCTGCCACAGCGCGGGCAGGTGTATGAAGTTGGGAAATAAGGAGCTTGGTACCCACAATCCAGGCATTCTACTTTTACATGAGACGACAATTCAGATTCTCCTTCTTACACGGGTTAACCACAAGGGTATAAAAACAATAGGTTCGTATGGTTAATCGTTATCCTCATGAGTGGGATAGAACCTCTTCAGCGCGTGTTCGATGCTTGAGAGTAGTTCTTCCTCTTTTATCAAACCTTTATGCAGCATCATCTGGGAAAATTCCGCCAACCGTTGCTGTTGTTCTTCCGTCAGATCACCCGCTGTAAATATGATCACCGGGATGTCTCTGAGGGCTGGATTTGCACGCATTGTTTCGAGCAGGGTGAATCCATCCAATTCGGGCATAAACAGATCAAGTATGACAGCGTGAGGCGGTTTTGAATGGATGGCGGCCAAACCGGCAGGACCGCCTTGGGCCAGTCGGACCTGGAATTGGCTGTTCTCTTGTAATATTTTTTGTACTAAACGGAGGTCATCGGGATCGTCGTCGACTACCAGCACATCGTGGATACTCCCATCACCATTCAGTCGATTTAGGGCACCGATCAGGTCTTCCTCGAGGATCGGTTTCGTAAGGTAGTCTGCTGCGCCCAGACTAAAACCTTTGGCCTGGTCTTCGATAATGCTGCAAATGATAACCGGGATATTGTGGATGAGGGGGTCTGCCTTGAGCTCTTCAAGAACCTGCCAGCCGTTGCGTCCGGGCATCATGATGTCCAACGTTATGGCATAAGGCAAGATTTCACGAGCTCGAACCACTGCCTGGGCTGGATCAGTCAGTGGGATGACCTGATACCCATACTCTTTAAGGTAGCGTTCATATAATCTGATTACCTGCCGATCATCATCGATGGTCAGGATAATTTTCTGATCACCGATTCCTAGCTGTGGTTGGACCGCAGGGACAGGCAATGTGAAGAAGAAGGTGCTGCCTTTGCCTAGTTCACTGTTCACCCCGATCCTCCCACTGTGCATATCAATAAGCAATCGCGATATAGAGAGCCCCAGACCGCTCCCGCCTGTTTTTCGGGTGGGCGAAGTGTCTACCTGGGAGAATGGTTGGAAGAGTTTAGCCTGGTCTTCAGGAGTAATCCCTATCCCGGTATCGGTAACGCTTACCATGACTTCGGGTCTTCCGTCCGGGTCAGGCTGAACGCAAGCTTTGACAGTGATGGTCCCTTGTTCTGTGAATTTAGCCGCATTAGACAAGAAATTAATCAAAACCTGCCTGATCCTGGTAGGATCAGCGCGTACTGTGGATAGATCAGGTTGAATGATGCGCTCCAGCTTTATAGGCTTGTCTTTCGTCAGGCCAACTGCAGTGGACATGGTGCTGTTAATCAGATCGGCCAGGTTGATGTTATCCTCAAATGTGAGCTCCATCTTTCCTGCCTCGATCTTGGAAATGTCCAATATATCATTGATCAGATTGAGCAGGTGTTGCCCGGAAGTGTTGATGGCAGTCAAATCTTGATGTTGGAGATCGGTGGTTGGCCCATCGATGCCTTTAAGGATGACGCGCGAGAAACCGATAATTGAATTCAACGGGGTGCGCAACTCATGCGACATGTTCGCCAAGAATTGAGACTTTAGTTTATCAACTTCACGCAATTTCTCTGCTGTCTGAAGCTGCTCTTCATATAGACGTGCATTTTCTAGGGCCACAGCGGATGCGTTCGCCAGGGTCATAGCCAGGTTAATCTGACCAGTGGTGAACTCAGGACTTTGGTCTCTTGTCTTTAATTCAATAAGCCCAAAAGCCTGACCTTTAACTGCCAGGGGTAAAATGACCAGCGAGGTTAATCCATATTCGCGTAAGTGGGTCAGTAGGGATGGCTCAGTATGTTTATCTGAGGCATATACCATGAGCGGCTGCATGGTCTGCAAAGTTTTTGCCAGCGTAGGATAGTCTGACAGTCGGATAACTTTTTTACCGTCATCATGAGTGAGGATTGTATTGCCCTCTTTTTCGTGGATCACATCGATGAGGGTGATCAAATCATCTTCTCCGACTTTTAGGAGAGAAATGGAACATTGCGAGACATTTACGACTTCTACGAAGTGTTGACCGACGATTTTCGCAATTTCGACAGATTCCATCGGCGCGTTCGCCAGTGATTGGGTGAAATCGTATAAAACGCTCAACTCCTGAACGCGCTGGCGGGTTTCCTCAACAGCGGTTTGGGCTGTTTCATATGAACGGGCATTATCTACAGCAACCCCAATTTGGTCAGCCAGTGTTTGTAAAACAGCAACATCATCGGAGGAGAAAGCCTCGTATTCAACCGCATGTACATCCAGAGCACCGATAATGCGGGTGCCAATTTTTAATGGGATGGCTAATTCGGCACGAGTATCCGGTAGGAGTGGGTTGGGCATATAGAATGGGTTTTGTGAGACATTGTTAATCACCAGGGGAGTACCCATTTTGGTGACATGCCCGACGACAGTTTGTGAACCAACCGGCAGGTTGTGGCACTTTGTCTTTAAGTCTTCGCCTGCCAGGCCGGTAGATTCCCGGACCACTGCTTTGGAACCTGTGTCATCTACAAGGTAAATCGACGCATGGTAGTACCCATATCGATCGCGGATCAAGTTAACAGAGCGCTTAAGCAAGGCCTCTAATGCCAGGGTGCTTGAAGTGTCGCGCGCAATTTCTGCTGCCGTTTCCAATTGGGCAGCCCGGCGACGGGTTTCATCAAACAGGCGCAGGTTTTGGATTGCTACAGAAGCCTGCCCGGTGAGGGTCATTAAGGGTCGGGTATCTTCATCGCTGAATGAGATCGGCTGGGTATAAACCGCGTCTAGGAAACCGATCCATTGACCACCGACAACGAGCGGAGCGAACAATAAACCTCGGGCACCTAATTGTTCGACATAGATTGACCGCGTAACTTCATCCAGAAGAGGTTCATTTGCTGCATCAGGGATGAGCATGAGTCCATCCGGGTTTAAGAGATGGCTACCTGCAACCCAGTCGCTCATTGGATGACGGCTGGATAAGTTCCCGGTCGAATATATTTTTGACCATCTGGCAATTGTGATATACCACAAGGGTGATCCGGTCTCATTCCAGGGTCGATCGAAAATGTTAATCGTTACATGCCTGGCATCTGAGTGCCCTAAGACCGTCGATTTCCGCAGGATGGAAAGGATATCGAAGTTGGTTTGAACTGCATTCAGCTCTGCGCTGGCCTGATAAAGGATTTCGGTCTCTGCCAGTGCCTTTTGGGTTTGTTCATAGAGGTTTACATTCTGGATAGCTGTAGAAATCTGACCTACCAGGGTCTCAGCCAGTGTCAGCTCACGTGCTGTAAAGATGCGGCCCTTCTCTAGAATGTCTAACCCTAATGTGCCGATGACCTCGCCCCCTGTGATGATCGGCAGGATGGTTATGCTTTCCACGTTACGCCATTTCATTAACTCATTAACCGGAGCAAGCAATGGATTGTTCTGAGCATCCGGAATGACAATGGGTTTGCGGGTAGAGATCACCTGTTCGGTAGAAGGGTTTCCTTTTACCGGGATCCGCATACCAACTGCAGAGGGGTCTGAGGCGCTGGATTTTTCAGCTACTACTGTCAAGGATGTGTGTTCTTTGTTTAATAAAGCGATCCCAACATGACCCAGTTTGAATACAGTAAGTAGTTCATTAGCGACTGCATCCAGCACCTGACGAAAGTCAGGGGACGAAATCATGGCTGAAACCAGTCGGTTGACCAGGGCCAGTTCTTCGCTGCGCTGTTGAGCTTCTCTGGCGCGTTGTTCTGCTACTGTGATGCTGTGGAGGTTTTGCGCGGCAACAGCAGCCTGACCAGCCAGTGCCATCAGACGGCGGGTTTCAGCATCAAGGAATGTCGTGCGTTGTTCGTAAGTGACATTTATAAAACCGATCCACTGACCCATCGCGACTAGAGGGACGAAAATCGTACTTGCTGCCTGGTAGCGTTGTATATATAAGGTGCGCAGGTTATTGTCCAATCGTGGATCGTTGTGTACATCTTCTATGATCAGGATTGAATCAGATTTGAGAAGTTCTGTGAGCGATGGGAAAGCCTGGATTGGGTAGCTTGGGATATTGTTATCAGGATCTAATGTGCTCCAGTGTGCTGACACTGTGACCCATTCAGGGGTAGATTTCTCTGTCCAGGGACGATCAAAGAGAGAGAGACTTACGACATTGGATCCTATACCTGCAATCGAGTGATTCCGCAGAGCTTCCAGGATATTTTCATAACTCTGGGAAGTATTCAGTTCAGCACTGGCCTGATATAGAGTTTCTGTCTCAGACAGGGCAGATTGAGTTTGCTCAAATAAGTTAGCATTTTGGATAGCAACAGCCGCTTGTGCGGCAACAGCGCTGGCTAATTCAGCAGTCTCAATCGTATAGGTGCCGGGTTGGGGATGGTTTAGGGTCAGGATCCCGACTACTTCCTGCCCGGCGACAAGCGGAGCAGCAATCCAGGAACGCACCATGGTGTTGTCTTTGTGGAAAACCCAGCGTGGATCAACATGGGTGTCAAAAAGGTGGGTGGGTTGTTTGCTCTGTACCACTGCAGCGATGAGCGGGTCTTCATCAACAGGCGTCCATTGGCCTAAGGACGCTTGCATAGACCCCATTTCATCAATCCCGCGCCATCCGATTAATCGTCGTTGAGCATTGTGGACTAAATGTATTGTGGCGACCTGGAAAGGTATCAGGTAAGCTAACTGGTCTAACAACCGTTCGATAAGTGCTTCAAGGTCAAGAGTAGAGCCGATAACACTGGCGATTTCTCGTAAAGTGTCTGCAATTTGTCGACGGCGTTGTTCCTCCTGGTAGAGATGAGCATTTTGGATAGCAATTGCGATGTGGTCAGCAAAGGTTTGTAGCAGACCCAGATCGTAATCGTTAAAGGCATCCGGTTGGCAGCTTTGGGTTGAAAGCACACCGATGATTTCATCGCTGAAACGTAATGGGACTGCGATGATTGAACCACTATCCTGCGTTGACCCAGTAGAAGAGATCCGTGCAAATGAATTTTTTTCTACTTTTATATCGTGGATGATTAAGGGATTTCCAGAGTTAGTAACCTGCCCAGTGACACCAGCGTTTAAAGGATATCGATCGACTGGTTGTCGAATGCCTCGCTCAACCCCATACGCGGCAATGAACTCATTCCGCTGTCGATCTATCAGGTTGATAAAAAAAGACTCGGTTGGCATTAATTGCCCGATGATGCGATGCGCGGTCGTGTAAACCTCTTCAAGATCCAGGTTTTGACTGATCAAGCGGCTTAACTCGACCAGGGTATTTAATTCGTTAGCTCTGCGTTGCTCGTTTTGAAAGAGATAAGCGTTCTCGAGGGCAAGGGAAAGCTGGTCAGCCACCTGTTCCACCAAACGCCTTTCATCGGTATTCCAATAGCGCTCCGGAGTATCATCGGCGATTTCAATAGAGCCAAAAAGCCCTTCCTGCAGGCGTACAGGGATGGTTATGGCTCCGGGGCCTTTGGCTATCGCAGGTTGGCTAACGATTCTATCCTTCCTCAAGATTTTCCTTTCTGTCGGTAGAACAGGGGATAGCGGGGGAGCTAACTGAGATATTTCATGTG
>CAZPWU010000104.1:0-7067 GCA_964590325.1 uncultured Anaerolineaceae bacterium
CCGGTGTATAGAAATTCCTCGCTCCAAGGGCGTAGACTGTCTCTGGCACACTCGAGAGCCACCAGTTCATCAGGTCGAAATGGTGGGTGGCCTTGTGCACCTGCAGACCGCCGGAGTTGGCCTTGAAACGGTGCCAGCGCCTAAAGTAATCTGCGCCGTGGGTGGTGTCCAGCAGCCAATGGAAATCCACCGAGACCACATCGCCGATCACACCCGACATGAGCAGCTCCTTGAGCTGGGTGCGCGGCGGTGAATAGCGGTAATTAAAGGTGACCTGGCAGCGGCGGTCGCTGGCCTTGCGCGTATCCAGGATACGCTGGCATTTGTAGTCGTCGATGGCCATCGGTTTCTCGGTGATCACGTCGCAGCCCAGCTCCATTGCCCGGCAGGTGTACTGGTCGTGGGTGCAGTCCTTGCTGGTGACGATGACTACGTCGGGCCTGGTCTCGGCGATCATGCGCTCGAACTCGGTGTCGGCGTAGGTTTTGAGCTCAACCCCGCGCTGGCGTGCCCAGTCGGCACCCAGGCGCAGGCGACCGGGGTTATTGTCACAGATCGCCGCCAGCTCGCAGCGGTCCGCGAACTGCTCGACGATCGCCTCCGAATAGAGCAACGAGCGCCCGCCGATACCTACCTGTACATATCGCTTTTTTGTTGTCATATGTTATCCAATATTGTCTGTAAAATTTGCATGCCGAGATCGCAGAGATCGCTGAGACAGGTAAAAATATCAGGAGCCTCGGCGGTCTCTGCGCGCTGCGCGGTTAATCCTCAGCTGATCTTAATAGATCCGTTGCTTTCTCGGTTGTAGCGACCTCCAAGGAGATCATGAACTGCTTGAACTTTGACCCGAACTCCCTCTTGAAGATCGGCAGGCTGGCGGGGTCAAATTCGGTCAGCATAACCTTTTTACCGGCTTCGACGGTCTTATGATACAGGGGCCACCAGCGCGGGTGCGTCATCGGCTCGGCGCCGGCACCCGGTGTCCACTGGATCATAGTGATGCCGGGGATGGCTAAGAGCTGGTCGTGATGACGGATCGCCCCGGGGCCATCCCAGTGATAGATACAGTAATCCAACCGCTCGGTCATGGCGCACAGGACGGGGACCATGAACTCGGCAAACATGCCGGGGGAGATCATGGCGGAGAAGTCGCACTGCAGCTTGGCGAGGCGGCCTGGCGCCCAGGCCCAGAAATAGCTGCCGCCGCGCTCGTCTTTGACCATCTCGTATAGGATGTCGTAAACCTTAAAATAACGGTCGGTGATCTGCCGTAGGCTTTCCTGCACCCAATTGGGTCGCTCGACGAGGTCAGTCAGCAGCGGCTGGGTGGCGCGCATCGCAGCCAGTGTGTCCAGCCCTTCGATCAGGTCTGGGAAGGAGGTCAGGAATTTACCCGCGCCAAGGCTAAGCTGTTCCTGCGCCAGCCGGAGGGTGAAGTCCCAGTAAAAGTTATCGGGGTCCAGCTCGTAACGGGCTGTCGCGGGGTCGGTGATGCAGGGCTCGAACCACACGGTATCCTCGCCATCTACACCGGTACAGCCGAGGTAAAGGGCCAAGCAGTTAGCGCCCAGGTCAGGTGAGACGGTGGGGAGAGCCTCGCCTAAATAATGGGTGTGGATGCACCAGCGCGCTGCCAGGTTCACCCGGTACTTAAAGCTGCGCGTGGAGCAGTTTGTCGACCAGCCTTCCGGTTTGGGCAGGGCGGGGATGTCCTCGATTGGCTCAGCCCGTCGGGTGGTGATCTGCATCGCTGGGCGACCGATGTCCCCTCCATTCCACCAGGTCGTCAGGAGGTCGCAAGCTGCGTCGCTGTCGGGGCGGTAAAAAAGTCGGCTGACTGTTTGGCTGTGATTCCCCATCGCTATATATCCAAAATATGACCTGTCTTTGCTGATTCGATTTCTTTCAGGAGCATGCTTAAAACATCGACTGACTCTTGGGGTGTGATCACCTGAGGTGGCGTGCCTGCCTTGACGCAGTTGACAAAGTAGGCGATTTCGTTGTAGATTCCACCCGCATTGTTCAGGTTGATGCTGGTGCTGATCGATACGCCTGAGGAAAGGTCCACCTTCTGCGGGTTCGCCTCGCCGGGCAGATAGCGGAGCAGCTCGTCGTTCTTATAATCCAGGGTAGCTCTCTCAAAGACAGCCCGGTATGTCGCCGTGAATGGGATCGGACCCTGGAACCAGCCGCCTTCCGCCTCGACCAGGACGTCGGTGTTGTAGATAAATTGCGTTTTGAGATAGCTGGCGTACAGCTCCACCCTCTCATAGCCGATGCTGCGCACCTGGCGCGGTCTGCCCAGGAGGTAATAGATAAAATCGGCGTCATGGATGTGCAGCTCGAACGGGGCCCGACCGCTTCTCTTTGGGTCAATGTACCAGTTTTCCCATGCCCACAGCGGAGCGCCAGAAGTACGCGAGAAAAAAACCTGCAACAGCCGCCCATAAGTCTTCTCGTCATAGACCTTCTTCAGGTAGGCGTATTCAGGCCAGAAGCGGATGACCTGAGCGATCATGAACAGAGCATGGTTGCTTTGCGCCGCCTGAACAATGGCCTGCGCATCCTGAAGGGTATGAGCGATCGGCTTTTCACACAACACGTGCAGCCCGTGGTCGAGGCATTGGATGGAGACATCCTTGTGGGTATAAGACGGGGTGCAAATATCTGCCATGTCCGGTTTTTCATTTTTAAGCATCTCATCCAATGATGTGTAGGCCCTGGCCCCATGGCGCTTGGCAATCTTTTGGGCGTTCTCTGATCTGACGTCCACTACAGCCACGATCTGCGCTTCGGAGATCAGCACATAGGCTTCACTGTGTGCCTGCCCGATACCGCCAGCACCGATTAATGCGACTTCCATCGTCCTTCCTCCTATAGTTAAATCAGTTTCTCCAGCAGATTTTTGGCCATCAAAATATCCTGGATTTGCTGCTCGCCGGATATCTCACGCTCGATGGTCAGTGACCCGTCATAGCCGATCTCTTTGAGCCGCGCCACCAGGGCCTGGATGTTCACCTTGCCGGTGCCCAGTGGCACTTCCTCGCCGATGAACCGGCCGGTTTTGGGATAGGTCCCATCTTTGGCATGTACATCGCGCACGTATTTGCCGATCACGTCCAGGGCATCCACCGGGTTCGCTTTACCGTATAAGATCAGGTTCGCCGGATCGAGGTTGATCCCCACATTGTCAAGCCCAATATCCTCGATGGTCCTCAGCAGGGTGACCGGGGTCTCCTGCCCGGTTTCGAACAAGAAGAAAAGCCCATTCGCTTTGCAATACTGCACCAGGTAGCGCAGGGTGCTGACCAGGCTGTGATACTCGGGGTCGTTCGGGTTTTCTGGGATGAAGCCAACGTGGGTGATCAGGTTCTTTAACCCGATTTTAACGGCAAAATCAGCACCTTTCATGAGCATTTTCAAGCGCTCGTGCCGGAATGTCTGCGGGACCAGGCCCAGGGTGAGCGGTCCCTCGTACAGGTCCCACACCGCCGGCCCCTCCCAGCCGCACCAGAAGGAGGTGATCTCTATGCCATACTTCCGGCTGGCAGCCACCACCTTTTGAGCGGTCACGTCGTTGAATTTGCTTTGGTTCCAGCAGTTCAACTGGCAGGTCGTAAATCCCAGGTCACGTACCTTCTTAAATTCGGCTTCGAGGTCATCTGCGATCGTAATAATCACACCCAGTTTCATAGGTTATTACCTCCAATATTCGAATTTCTCCCCTTCGACCAGTGGGGAAGGGACCGGGGGATGAGTTCGAATTCATCACATAGAATGAACTACGCCCAGAGGGACAATGGTTACCTAGATCCACTCCAGCCAGTGATGTACCCAGGGTGCGGGCTGGAAAATCCGCTGTAGCCGGTCAAGTGGCAACGGATACGTCGTCGAGGTGATCCGCTCGGTCAGGAAAGCGGCTTGAACGTCCTCACGGCACAGAAACAAGCGGTGCAGGGTCGTGGCCTTCATCTCCAGGCTGACGACCGGGCCTTCCCCCGGCAGAGTGAGCTCCCGCTCCGGTGTCCAGACGCATAAGGCCATACCGGAGTCTCCGCCAGACAGTTTCGGCCACAGCTTATCGAAGTGGAACACCTGACCGGCGGTGATATTCGCATGAGCACGTTTCATTGGCTGGAAGCCCAACTTCGTCAGTGCTGGCACAGCCGGGTGATGGCAGGTTGCAACCATCCTGACGATGGGCGCGCCGTGCGCGGCAGCCGCAGCGATAATGCCTTTCAGCAGGTTTTCAGCTAACGCCTTCTCTTGGGGATCGGCGACCATCTCCAGTACCACCACAGAGCCCTCGGAATAGGCGAAGATAGCATAGCCATCCAATCGGCTGCCCCGACTGACCGAGGCCAGATAGAAATCGCCGGGGATCTCCACGTAGATGATCGAGTCGAGAGCCTCTTTCCAGTAACCCAGGGAACGGGGCGGAAAACCGGCATACTCCCGGTAAACGCGCTGGTAAGCCTCATTCAGCGCTGTTTCGTCTAAAGCGGTCGGCAAGAGCAGTTCGATCTTAACCTCTCCTGGGGCATCAGCGCGAGGGTTGGATAGAATGTAAAAACGACTGTAGTGCAGGTCGATAAAGCTGTTGCGCTCGTAGAACGTATACGGTGCGTGGCCCTCCCCGCCGGTATACACAAACACTGCATCGCAGACATCGGGCAGCGCTTCTTTCGCGAGTCCCATTATCCCCGACCCCACGCCGCGCTTCCGGTAAGCCTCGTCGACGCCGACCAGGTGGGCGAAGGCACCGCGGATGCTCACCCCGGGGCGGATCAGGAAATCGCGGATAGCGAAGGGGATTGCACCGACCACCCGCCTGCCATCTTCGGCCAGGACAGTGATATGATCCTGGGCTTCAATCTTTGCCCAGGTCTCGAGTGGGATCGGGGCTATGCCATAGAAGACGCGCTGCACCAACTGGACGGTCGGTTCCAGGTCCTTGGGTTCATAGAGCCGGTAGGTGATGGGCATATCTGATAACCTTGTTCGTTGTATCAGGACATGTGTATCTCAACATTCTCAGCGACGCCCCCCAGGATGGTGTAGCTGCCTGGGACGGTCTGCAGGATGGAGCCGGGGACGTAGGGTGTGACTGGGCCATGTGCCACCAGGCGGGCGATGAACTTCTGCCAGCTTACGCCGCCCCCGATGTAGCCGTCCAGCCAGAAAGAGCGGTATTTGGCACCCAGGATCTGGGCTGGCCCGATGGTGTTGGCCTTTGGGGGCACCCATGACCAGTCACCGCCGAAGGAGTGCAGGGCATTCTGCATGATCGTCATGGGGTGCAGCTCCACACAGCGCGGCCCCTGCTTCTTGAATACTTCCAGGTCGCCGTCAAACTCATCAGCCAGGTGGGCCTCCCAGAAGGCGATGTGCCCGCACCAGCCGATGCCGCCGTAGCAAACGTCAGCCCCACCCAGGTCGGTGATCATCTTGCCGTAATCGACCAACACCTGTGTGGTCGGGAAATGGATCTGGCGCATCGGTGGACGTAAGTCCTCATCGATGGTGAGCCAGAATTGTTCCAGCATGGCGTGCTGAAAGGAGCCGGGCCAGTCGACCGGGGCGGTGTTGCCGTCCTGGTCGGCGTATTCGTCCATGTTGAACGAGTGGACGTGCTTGCAGGAGATGCGTAGGTCGTTAATGATCTGGGCAGCGATCGGGTATTGCGGCATAGGACCGACCGGGAAGATGGCGACGAACGGTTCTCCAGCATCGCCTTTCTCGGCGATGCGCCCAACGATATCTAATGCAAACCTGGTGTAGAGCTGGTGGACATCCTCGACAACGCGTATCTTAAAGTCGGGATTGGGGTGGACGGTGATGTCTTCTTTGCGGATCGAGCGCACCTTTTCGCAGGCAGCACGATCGCGGAACGGGAGGAATTTAGCCAGATCGTATTTGAACGTGTACATAGGGTCATCCCTTCGAGTTGATCTCTTGGAGGAGCTGATGATAGGGG
Source organism: uncultured Anaerolineaceae bacterium (assembly GCA_964590325.1). Classification (GTDB taxonomy): domain Bacteria; phylum Chloroflexota; class Anaerolineae; order Anaerolineales; family UBA4823; genus CAZPWU01. The sequence continues at coordinate 5,981 of CAZPWU010000104.1, forward strand.
CTAAAATCCAGTGGCGGGCGGGGGTCGAAGGCCAGGTAAAGTTCCAACCCCATGCCGTTTCGGGTACGGCTTTCCCCGCGCGCTTTCATAATCCCAGAGATGATTTGATGCTGTGAGGCAAACTGGCGGATGGATTCCATCACCCGGTCTTCCACTTCCTGGGGTGCCTGGATGGCACGGTTGGCACGCAGCCCGGTCGGTGCTCCAGCGACCAATGCGTCTTCAGGCGAGAAATCACCCCAGGTGGCGTATTGCAGATAAGTTTGGATGTAAGGGATACGGTTGTATTCTGCCACGATGGGATCGCCCAACTGAGGACCATCAAACGCGCCGATGCGGCAGGCTGTTTCGTGATCGATGTGTTCCCGATACCCGTTGGGCAGGACCAGGCGGGTGGGCGCTATTTTACGCATGGCTGGGAGAAAGCGTGCCATGCTGCCCGGTTGCCCGTTAGTCAGATACCATCCCACGTTTGGCAACAAGCTGAAATCGTGATAATCGAAGCGGATGATATTCTCCTCCGGGATGCCCAGGACACGGGCAGAGGCGATGCTCTCCTGCCGACGGCGCTCTACAATCCCGTCTTTCTCTTCCAGGTGTGAATAGCCAAAACAGCCATTGCAGAAGATGGCTTGATACACCTGAGCACCGCTGGCGATCGCTGCCAGGATCAGGTAACCCGCTCCCACCACGCCATCATCGTCGTGCGCGCAGAGCACCAGGACCCGTTCCTGCGTTCCCTGCCAGCCTGGGAAGAGCAAGCCGATATCTTGACTCTTGAGCTTTTGGCGGAAGTCGTAATAGGTAAATGACTGTCTGGTGATCATAAAACCTTCGTATTACCGGTGCTCACGGATACCCCGGCGTATTCAGCGTCGTCCCGGATGGTGGTTGTCTTCGAGGTCACGAAGGTTTCTTTTAGAGGGGGTATGATCGAAAGGTCTTATGCTATCATTTTACTACAATCGGATGGGAAGTTCCGAATCCAGGCTACGGCTGGCTGATTGTCGACCAACGCCAAATGAATACCGGGAAAACGCCCGGCTGAAAAACGATCGGCCTGGGGCAGGTGAGGTGTTGTTAAATT
>CAZPWU010000105.1:0-7053 GCA_964590325.1 uncultured Anaerolineaceae bacterium
CCTGGAAGCCATCCGCAGGGCACTGGATGAGGTGAGGGAACGCTACCCTGAAGAGACCGCTATCCCAACAGAGGTGGGTATCTTACGGCGGGTGCATACACTTCTAGAGGAGGGGACAGCTCCCACCCTGTTGCCAGTGATCAATGCTACTGGCGTGATCCTGCACACCAACCTGGGCCGCGCACCGCTCAGCCCGGCTGCTCTGCGTGCGGTGCAGGCCGTTGCCTCAGGCTACTCTAACCTGGAATATGACCTGCAAAAAGGCAAGCGCGGCTCACGCCTGGAGCACGCCGAAGTGCGGCTCAAGCGCCTGACCAGGGCAGAAGCTGCCCTGGTAGTGAATAACAACGCTGCGGCTGTGCTGTTGGTGCTCACCGCCCTGGCGCACCGCAAGCCCGTAGTGATCGCTCGCTCACAATTAGTGGAAATCGGCGGTGGCTTTCGTGTCCCCGACGTGATGAGACAGTCCGGCGCAAAGCTGGTCGAGGTAGGCACAACCAACCGCGTCCACCTGGCGGACTACGAACAGGCCCTGGCTGAGCATCCGGTTGCCTTGATCTTGCGCACCCACCGGTCCAATTTCCGCATCATCGGCTTCACAAGCGAACCTACCCTTGAGGAAATGTCCGCTGTCGCTCACCGCGCTGGTCTACCGCTGGTGGATGACCTGGGATCCGGCTCGCTGTTAGATACAGCCCATTATGGCATGGGGCATGAACCGATGGTGCAGGAATCGCTGGCAGCAGGCGCCGACCTGGTCTGTTTCTCCGGAGATAAGTTGCTCGGCGGACCGCAGGCCGGCATCATCGTCGGCTGCGCCGAGCTTGTCGCTAAACTCAAAAAGCACCCTCTGGCACGGGCCATTCGTGCCGATAAGCTCTGCCTGGCAGCTTTATCTGCCACGCTGCTGCATTACCTGAAAGACGAAGCCGAGTGTGAAATTCCCATCTGGCATATGATCGCCGCTCAACCCGAATCCATCCGCGCCCGCGCCCGGTCATGGGTCGAATCCCTGGGACAGGGTGCGGTCATCTCCGGGCAATCCACCGTCGGTGGTGGCAGTCTACCCGGCGAAACCCTGCCTACCTGGTTGCTCTCGCTCAATGTACCTCACCCAAACCGTACCCTGGCACGCTTGCGCGAAGCTGACCCGCCTATCATCGCTCGCCTCGAAGAGGACCGCCTTGTCCTTGACCCGCGCACGGTATTACCAGAACAAGAGGAATCTTTGCTGATAGGAATCCGAAATGCATTGTCTGCTAGGAATTAAACGCGAATGGCGCGAATGGGCAAATAACGCGAATTTTTTTATAATTCTACGGAAATTATTATGAAATCTAACCTCGACAAAATCATGGAAGCACACAACTTAGATGCCATGCTGGTCACCGGCCCGGCCCAGCACAACCCGCCGATGGTCTACATGACCGGCGGGGGCCATCTCACCGGCGGTGACCTGGTCAAAAAGCGCGGCGAAGCGCCGATTTTGTTTTACAACCCGATGGAACGTGATGAAGCCGCTAAGACAGGTCTCGCTACCAAAAACCTGGGCGACTACCGCTTTCAAGACCTGCTCAAGCAGACCGACGGTGACTACCTGCAGGCGATGGTGATGCGTTATCAGGCCATGCTCACTGAACTTGGGATTACCTCCGGACGTATCGCAATCTATGGACAGGCCGATGCCGGCTCGGCATACGCTATCTTTACCACCCTGCAGAAAGCCATGCCTGGCCTGACCCTGGTCGGCGAACTGGGCGACTCGGCCTTACTCGAGGCCATGGCGACCAAGGATGAAAGCGAGGTCGAGCGCATCCGCCGGATGGGGCAGGTCACCACCGCTGTAGTCGCCCAGGTATCCGATTTCCTGACCTCCCACCCGGTCAAAGATGGCATGCTGGTTAAAGCCGACGGGCAGCCTCTCACCATCGGCGATGTGAAAAGCCGCATCAACCTGTGGCTGGCCGAGCGCGGCGTTGAAAATCCCGAAGGCTCCATCTTTGCCATCGGGCACGACGCTGGCGTCCCTCACAGCGCCGGTAATCCTGATGACCTGCTGCGCCTCGGACAGACCATCATCTTCGACATTTTCCCATGCGAGGCCGAGGGCGGCTACTATTACGACTTAACCCGCACCTGGTGCCTGGGCTATGCACCGGACGAAGTCCTGGCCCTTTATGAAGATGTGCTGACCGTCTATAACTGGATCCTAAGTGAGCTGCGCGTCGACATGCCATGCAAGGAATACCAGCAGCGCACCTGCGAACTCTTCGAAGCACGCGGCCATGCCACTATCAAAACTAACCCCCAGACCCAGGAAGGCTATGTGCACGGCCTGGGGCATGGGGTGGGCCTGAACGTCCACGAGCGCCCCTGGTTCGGCCTCAGCGCCACTGATGTGGACCGCCTGGCGCCCGGCGTGGTGGTGACCATCGAGCCCGGCCTGTACTACCCCGAGCGTGGAATGGGCGTTCGCCTGGAAAACACAGTCTGGGTACACCCGGATGGTCAAATGGAAGTATTAGCCGAATATCCGCTTGATTTAGTGCTGCCGATGAAAGGTCTATGAACGCTCCTCCCTTACCTCCTGCACGCATCCTGGGCATCGAGACCTCTTGCGACGAAACCGCTGCGGCGGTGGTGGAATACGGTCAGGACGAGAGCCCTCTCCCAGTAATTCTATCAAACGTGGTGGCTTCACAGGTTGAGCTCCATGCCCAATACGGGGGCGTCTTCCCCGAGGTCGCCTCACGCCAGCATATCCGCACCATCTATCCGATCATCGATCAAGCATTACAGCAGGCTCATCTCGGGTTGGGGGAAGTGGATGCCATCGCTGTGACGCGCGGCCCCGGGCTGCCTGGCTCGCTGGTAGTCGGTATGAACGCAGCCAAAGGGCTAGCGCTGGGCAGCAGTCTACCCCTGGTGGGCATCAACCACCTGGAAGCTCACCTCTACTCCGACTTTCTGCAGCAAGCTGGTTCCAAACCGATCCAGGAGCCGCGGTTCCCGCTGGTGGCACTGATCGTCTCAGGCGGGCACACCGAGCTGGTCTTGATGACCGCCCACCTGACCTACCAGCGCCTGGGGGCTACCCTGGACGATGCTGCCGGCGAGGCCTTCGACAAGGTTGCCCGCCTGATCGGGTTGGGCTACCCGGGTGGGCCGGCTATTCAAAAAGCCGCTGAAAACGGTAACCCGAAGGCCTTTAATTTCCCACGCGCCTGGCTGGAGGGCACCTGGGATTTCTCCTTCAGCGGCTTGAAGACCGCTGTTCTGCGCGAAGTCCGCAAGCTCGAGGCCCGCAAAACCACCCTGCCTGTCGCTGACCTGGCAGCCAGCTTCCAGGCCGCGGTGGTGGACGTGTTGGTGACCAAGACTCTGAAGGCCTCCGGGCATTTTGAGGCCAAGGCCCTTCTGGTGGCAGGAGGAGTCTCAGCCAACCGCGCCCTGCGCCATTCCGTCCAGACGCGCGCCAAGTGCCCCGTGCTCATCCCGCACGTCTCGCTGTGCACTGACAACGCGGCCATGGTTGCCGCTGCGGGTTATTACCGGTTTGTCAACGGTCAGCGTGACCCGCTCGATATGGACGTGCTGCCGAACTGGCCTTTGACCGAAGTGTAGTGTAACGAACCGTACGACCATGGAGCCCTCACCCGCCAAAGATCAAACCGCCCCCTCCTACCTGCCTCCCCCCTCGTCTGGTCGCCTGACCTCGCAAGAGGAACTGGGTGCAGTGATGGTTAAAGTCATGGGTGAAATCCTGCAGCCAGTCTCGGCAGGACTTTTGATAATATATCTATTACTGACCCCCACTTATGGGATGCTACTGCCAGCGGGAATTGGCCACATCATAGCTGCTGCAGCCGGGGTGACGTCAATAGCGATGCTAGTACTCCTCGCTGTCTTAAAAGACAAGAAGACCCCTGTTTCCTGGACGCACCCGGTGGGTGTCGTAATGGCCGCGCTGGTCTTGCTGAACAGCCTGCTCCCCCTCTACCTGACCGGAAAACCCCTATTCTCTATCCCTCTCGTGTTGCTGGTTCTTGGAGCCGGATATCTCTTCATATCTACAAGCTGGCTGGTGTTGGTCCTCGCAGCCGCGCTGGTCGGCTTTGGTATTGGGGTATGGTTATCTCCCGAGTCACCGGGCTGGATCTACTACGGTTTCGCCCTGCTGACAGGAACGCTGCTTTCTATAATAGTCCATGCCTGGCGCGTGAAAACATTGCAATTGGATGCGCTACGCGTTCAATATGCCCACCGCAATACCGAGCTCGAAACGGTGCTGATCTCGACAGAAGAAGCCCAGCGTTCTTTAGCCACCAGCATGGCGGTCGGGCAGCGCATCACCTCCATCCTCGACCTGGATAAATTACTCGCTGAGGTCGCCAACCTCATTCAGGCCCGTTTTAACTGCGACTACGTCGGCATCTATCTACTGGACGAAAGCGGCGAATATGTGATATCGCGTGCCGGCACCGGTGAGGTTGGGCGGGAATTATGCAAGCAAGGCTACCGGCTCAAGGTCGGCACGCAGGGTATCATCGGCTGGGTGGCTGCCAGGCGCCGACCGGCACGCGTTGATGACGTCTTAATGGATACCCGTTATATCGGCGTCGACCTCCTCCCCAATATCCGTTCTAAGCTGGCTCTGCCCCTCGAGATGGGTACCAACGTGCTGGGTGTCATCGACATGGAGAGCGAAAAACCGGCTGCTTTCAAGGAAGACGATGTGCCCTTCCTGCAGCTCCTGGCTGACCAGATCGCTATCGCCATCCAGAACGCCTCCCTCTACCAGACCGAGAAGTCCCACCGGCGACTGGCCGAGACGTTCTATCACATCGGGCGCGTTCTTTCCAGTACATTGAACCCGACCGAAGTCTTCGACCTCATCCTGGAGCACCTGGCTGAAATCGTGCCGTACGACCGCGCTTCCGTGATGCTGCGCAGCGGCGAGGAGTTGGAGTTCGCCGCCGCCCACGGTTTTCCCCCTGGTTACCAGAATTTACACGTATCGATTAAAGAGAACGACGTCTTCTCGGATATCTATCGCACCAAACAGCCCCTCTCGATCCCAGACGTGCTGGAACGAGCGGATTGGCAGCAGGTGGAGAACCTGCCCCAGGCACGCGCCTGGCTCGGCATCCCACTCATCCACTCCGACGAGGTGCTCGGGATGCTGTCGCTGACAAGGGAAGTCCCCAACGCCTACCGCGAAGACGAAGTCACCCTGGCAGCAACATTTGCTGGACAGGCGGCCATCGCCCTCCACAACGCCCGTCTTTACGACCAGATCACACGCTTCAACCAAAACCTGGAAAACGTGGTACAGCAGCGCACTGAAGAGCTCCAGAAAGCGTACAACCAGCTCGAACGCCTGGATATGACCAAGTCCAAGTTCATCAACATCGCCTCTCATGAGCTGCGCACCCCCCTGACCCTTATCTATGGTTATACCCAAATTTTACTGAGCGAATCTGATATCCTCAACAACACCTACTACCAACAACTGATCTCTGGGATCAATACCGGCGCCGGTCGCCTGGCCGAGATCATCAACAGTCTGCTAGATGTCGCTAAGATCGACAGTCAGGAGCTACACCTTCATCCCACGCCCATCACCATCCCCTCTCTCGTTCGGTTTGTCTATGAGAAGCTGAGAAAACCGCTCGAGGAACGTCACCTGACCTTTACAGAAGACTATCAAGAACTGCCAGCCATCGAAGCCGACCTCGACGCTCTACGTAAGGTCTTCGAAAACCTTATCATTAATGCCATCAAATATACCCCCGACGGGGGCCATATCACGGTTTCGGGCCGCGCCCTGGCTCCAGGGGAGATGAACCTGCCCGAGGGCGGTATCGAGGTGGTAGTCAGCGATACCGGCATAGGCATCGATCCCAGCCTGCGCGACCTGATCTTTACCAAGTTCTACCAGACCGACGAGATCACCCTGCATTCCACGGGGAAGACTAAGTATAAAGGGGGCGGTCCGGGCCTGGGACTCGCTATCGTCAAGGGGATTGTCGCCGCGCACGGGGGTGTGATCTGGGTAGAAAGTCCCGGATATAGCGAAGAGATCTGCCCCGGGAGCAACTTCCACGTAGTTCTACCCTGTTCTCCTACAAAGGCTTTTTAAGATAGCCTACAGAATCTATTTTGTATCCCGCCCCCCTTTCCCTCTTCCCCAGGGTTAAAACTTACCCACCTTTTTGGGAAGAGGTTGGGGGTGGGGTGTAGTGACTCCCCCGTCGTACCCTTTCCGCCTTTTCAGGGTTTATCTTTATGGCGTAGTTTCTCGAGGGCAGTTTCAGCGCGATGCGCATGCACAGAAGTGGGCAACAGATCCAGCACAATATTGAACTCAACTATAGCCTGAGCTTCCATTTGCTTGCGAAGAAACGCGACACCCAGGTTGTAATGAGCAGCGGTTTCGTATTTCACCCCCAGATATCTTTGATCAGCTTTTTGCAAGAGGCCCTTAAAGATAGTGATGGCCTCATCCAACGCCCCTTGTTGCACGCGCATGGTCCCCCGGTTGATTTGCACGATTAAACGGGTGGTTGAATCGGGCCAGAGGCTCTCTGCCAGGTGATACAGTTGCTCTGCACGTGCAAAGTCTCGGCGCTGAGCAAAGAAGTTACCCAGGTCGACGATCAAACGCCCCCGCATGGTGATTAAGTAAAGGAGGCTCAGAAACAAGATCGGATGGGTGGGATAGCCTGAGAGTGCGGTCAATCCACTGGCGACGACCGTAAGAACCACCGCCTCAACCGCAAAATGGGCAGATAAGCCCTCTCGCCGCATCAACGATAATCCTCCAAAGAGCAATGTAAAGATAAAGCCCAAAAGTAATAGGAGGACAGGTAGGCTCAAATTGAATTCCATCAAAAAATTCCTCTCTTTGTAGTATACTGGTCTTGCGGGGTTTGTCAATGCACTTATAGTGAAAGGAGGTGGATATCGAGAAATCGCCTGATCGATAACATTTATTGTTGCATAATTGGGTCCGTATGAAGACCAATGGCCTTGGGCAAGGCCATCACCTTT
>CAZPWU010000106.1:0-7017 GCA_964590325.1 uncultured Anaerolineaceae bacterium
GACATCAGTAAAATTCCGGCTGCCTGCATTACAGCCGCCAAACAGAAGGTGGCATTCATCTACGGGCACACTTCCCACGGCAGCCAGCTTGTCTCCGGTGCGCAATATCTAAGCCAGTATGTCAACCCGCCTGCGTTTAATTTCATTATGAGCTACACTATCCCAGCTCAGCAGGACCCCATAAGCCTGCGCGACGGGGATGACGGCAGCTGGGGTTGGGACGAGAACACCTTCCAGCAAACGGCGCGCGACCACCTCAATAACCCGGGTCACGTCTACGAGCCGGGCCAGGTGACGGCTTTCATGTGGTCGTGGTGCGGGGAACAGTCTTCTAATTCCACAGCCACCGTGCAGAATTACCTGGATATGATGACCCAGCTTGAGAGTGAGTACCCCAATGTGCGCTTCGTCTATATGACCGGGCACACGGATGGCGGCAGCCCTACACTGGCGGCTAATAACCAGATGGTGAGGGATTATGCCCTCGCCAATGGCAAGATTTTATACGATTTTGCTGACATCGAGAGCTGGGATCCCGCGGGGACCTACTATCCGGACACGAACGATAGCTGTCCGTGGTGCAGCACCTGGTGCAGCGCCCACCCGGGTGACTGCCCGAGCCCTGAAATAAGCTGTGCCCATTCGCACTCGCTCAACTGCTACTTCAAGGGGCAGGCATTCTGGTGGCTGTCGGCCCGCCTGGCGGGGTGGAATGGGATACCGTAATAAACACAAGGCGAATTGGGATAACATCCCAATTCGCCCTCATCCCTTTTTTTGCTTCTATAAACTCATACATCCAACCGGTAGCCGAGGCCCCGGATGGTCTTCAGGATGTGCGGTTTGCGTGGGTCTTCCTCGATCGCCTGGCGCAGCCAACTGATATGCACGTCCAGCGTGCGCGTGTCACCGGTGTATTCGGTACTCCACACTTCACGGAAAAGCTTCTTACGCTCGATCACCTCACCGGGGTGCTGCATCAGCGTATGCAGCAACTGGGTCAGGCGGGGTGTCAGGCGCGCTTCCCTGCCCTGGCAGCGGACGCGCTTGCGTTCAAGGTCAAGGCGGATCGAACCGATATGCAAAATGTGGTCACCGTCCCCCGGCAGAAGGGGCGTAATGCGGTTAATGAGTTTGCGAGGTGTGAAAGGCAGCGTCAGCACTACGTTGGCACACTTTTCGCCCGTCAGCTTCTGCTTCGGACCGACGATAACCAGGATCGCCAGGCCGTCCAGCCGCTCACGAAGATCGTGGCAGATGCGCTTCCCGGTCGTGCGCAGAGAGACGGCATTGATCACCACCAGGTGCGGTTTAAACTCAATAAGCCGTTCAAGCGCTGCGCTGCCGGTTGGCACCACCTCCACTAAAAAATCTTTTTTCCGTAGAATTGGTACAAAAGACGGGCTGTCAGCCCGCTTTCCCTCAATCCACAGTATTTTGGCTTTCATCCCTGACGGCCCCTTCTTTATAAGTGACATTGCAACCCCCTATCGACTTATCCCACGTGCGGCATTATAACCTAATCTTAAAGAAAAGAGAATAGAACAAGAGTACCATTTTCTTTAAGATTTCGGGAAGTGTTGCATCCCTGACATCCCCATGTTAGAATACATTTTAATTAATGCGGAGGCCTCTATGTCTTCTAATATGGTTGAAGTTGCGATTGACAGCATCCGGGTCAGTTTGATGTCTCAGCAGCGTATTGTTATCCTGCGTGAGATGAATGCTGATCGTTATTTACCCATCTGGATTGGTGTCTATGAAGCCGAGGCGATCACGCTGGCATTGCAAGAGGTAGAAATCGCACGGCCGTTGACGTGGGATCTGCTTAAAAATGTCTTTGGATTGTTGAATGCACGTGTCGTGCGCGTGGAAGTGATCGACCTGCGTGATGACACTTTCTTTGGCAACATCGTCGCCGAGGTAGACGGTCGCGTCTTGAATATCGACTCGCGACCCTCAGATGCGCTGGCCCTGGCAGTCCGCTCTCACGTTCCTATCCTGGTATCTCGACCCATCATGGATTCAGCCGGCATCATCCCGGAGGAGGATCTCCAGGAGAGTACAACCGAGAAACCGTCCGAAAAAACCGAGCCGGAAGCCGAAGGTGGTGAAGAGCGTTTATCGGTATTTGAAGACTTCCTTGAAAAGTTGGATCTCGAAGATCTGGGTAACGAAGAAGAGGATAACGACGATAAAGGCTGATTTTTTTCATGAGTGATACCCCTCCCCCTGATAACAACCAGGTTTCAGCAGCCCAAATAGTACCCCACAGCCGTGAAGCTGAGGAAGCTGTCATCGGGGCGATCCTCATTAACCCCGAGGCTTACTACGACGTGGCGCAGTTCTTACAGCCCGACGATTTCTACATCCATCGTCACCGTTTTATCTGGGAGGTTTTCACCCGCTTGCACGAGCGGCGCGTCCCGATCGATTTCCTGACCGTGACCGAGGAGCTGGACCAGATGGGGCAGCTCGCTGAGGTGGGTGGGCCGGCTTATCTTTCGGCGCTCATCAACAATGTACCCACCTCGCTGCACGCCGAAGCGTATGGGCATTTCGTCGAGCAGACCTCCATCCGACGTAAGATGTTGTCAGCCGCCAACCAGATCGCCAAGCTGGCTTACCAGGAGGAGCTTGGGGTTGAGACGGTGATGGATGAGGCTGAAAAAGCCGTTTTCGGTGTCAGCGAGCGCCGCCTGACGCGCGACCTGCAACCCATTCAACAGGTGCTTAGCGATTATTATGACCGCATCGACCAGCTCTCCCAACGCGGTGAGGACACCTTCGGGGTGCCCAGCGGTTTTATCGACCTGGACCGCCTTCTGGGGGGGATGCAGCCATCTGACTTTTTGATCATTGCTGGCCGCCCAGGTACGGGTAAGACGGCCTTCATGTTATCGGCAGCTAAGAACGCTGCCCAGATCCACAAGAAACGCGTCGCCATTTTCTCGTTAGAGATGTCGAATGAGCAACTGGTGCAACGCCTGATCTCCCAGGAGACTGGTATTGAATCGCAGCGCTTGCGCACCGGCAAGCTGAACGAAGATGAGTGGCCGCTGTTTACGCATGCCATTGAGGTGCTCAGCGACACCCACATCTTCCTGGACGATACGCCCAGTCTCACCCCACTGCAGTTGCGCACCAAGAGCCGCCGTCTATACCTGGAATACGGCCTGGACCTGGTCTTGGTGGATTACCTGCAGATGATGAGCGGCGGGATGCGTATTGAAAACCGCGTCCAGGAGGTCTCGTATATCTCCCGCAACCTTAAAGTACTGGCACGCGAGTTAAACGTGCCGGTGCTGGCAGCAGCTCAACTCTCACGCGCTATCGAGCAGCGGGCCGATAAAGAGCCGCAGCTCTCCGATCTGAGGGAGTCGGGATCTTTGGAACAGGACGCCGACGTGGTCATGTTCATCCACCGACCTGAGCTGTATGAGCGGGATACTCTCAAGCAGAATATTGCCCAGATCAAGGTTTCCAAGCACCGCAATGGTCCGGTGGGAATGGTGGAGCTGGTCTTCCGCAGCAACCTGGCCAAGTTTGAGAACGCTGCCACACGTAGTATCGACTTAAAACAGGTGGCGTAAATGCCCCCCTTTCGCGGTTTTTCTGAAGGTAAAGTAAGATTAACGCCCGTCCCGGGGCCGTTCTTCAGCGAGCTCCTGCCCGAGATCGATCACCTGGGTGAGCTCAAGCTGACCCTGTATGCCTTTTGGCGGTTGGACCGTATGGAGGGGATTTTCCGTTACCTGAGACGGAACGATTTCACTGAGGACACCCTTTTTATGCAAGGGATGGGCGAGAATACACAGACCGCGGAGGCTGCCCTGGACGAAGCCCTGGAGCGTGCCGTGGGGCGCGGTAGCCTGCTGAAAGCGGTTGTGACCCTTGAGAAGGGAGAAGAAGCCCTCTATTTTCTGAACTCACCCAAAGGCCGCGCTGCCGCGGACGCTATCCACAAAGGCTTGTGGCGGCCTTCCGGGGATACCCGTATGCCGGTGGAGCTCAGCCAGGAGCCTCCTAATATTTTCAAGCTTTTCGAGGAGAACATCGGCCCACTCACCCCAATCATCGCCGAGACGCTGCGCGAGGCTGAGAATACCTACCCCACCTCCTGGATCGAGGAGGCTGTGCGCATCGCTGTAGAAAACAACAAGCGGAGCTGGAGCTACGTGAACGCCATTTTGCGCCGCTGGCAGGAAGAAGGACGCAATGAGCAAGATCGAGGAGACACTGAAAAAGATCGCCGCCGATACGCTGAGTGGGAAAACCTCTGAAAGCGAGGCGCCTCCAACCGAACAGGCATGGGATTTGCCTGGGGATCCCAACTGTCCGATATGTAAAGGTGTAGGTTATGTCCGTATGGATTTGCCCATCGATCATCCCGACTTCGGCAAGGTCCAAATCTGCACCTGCCGCCAGAGGCAAGTCAGCCAGCAGGTTCACCAGCGCTTGTTTGCCCTGAGCAACCTGAACGAGCTCAGCCACCTGACCTTTGACAACTTCCAGCCGCGTGGACGTATCGGACTTGGCCCCTGGCAAGCAGACTCATTAGAACAAGCATACAACCATGCCCGTCAATTTGCTCAAGCTCTCAACGGCTGGCTGCTGATCCAGGGCGGCTACGGCAGCGGTAAAACCCACCTGGCGGCGGCCATCGCCAATTTCGCCGTCAGCATTGGCGTGCCAACCCTCTTCATCACCGTCCCGGATTTGCTGGATACTCTGCGCTTCGCCTACAGCGACCCAGAGGTCACCTTCGAGGAACGCTTCGAAGAGATCCGCCGCGCGCCGCTGCTGGTGTTGGACGATTTTGGCACTCAGAATGCTACTGCCTGGGCGCAGGAGAAGCTATTCCAGATCCTCAATTACCGCTATATCAACCGCCTGTCGTTGGTGGTGACTGCCAACCTGCCCATGGATGATATCGAGGGGCGCATCCGTTCCCGCCTGGAAGACCCTGAACTTGTCACTTCAGTCCATATCCTGGCAACTGATTATCGACGTCCAACGGATGATAGCGGTCACCACGAGCTCTCCTCGTTGGCGGCGTTACGTCAATATACCTTTGCTAATTTTGACCTGCGCAAAGGTGAAGGGATGGCTCCGGATCATCTAAAGAGCTTGGAAAAAGCCTTACGGACGGCAACTGCATTCGCTAAAAAGCCGCAAGGTTGGCTTTTATTAACCGGGTCGTACGGCTGTGGTAAGACCCACCTGTCGGCAGCTATCGCAAATTTTCGCGCCGACCTTGGGCAACCTCCTCTGTTTGTGAGTGTCCCTGACTTACTAGATCACCTGCGAGCGACGTTTAACCCAAACAGCACGGTCAGCCTGGATCGCCGTTTCGAGGAAGTGCGCAGCTCCCAGCTTCTGATCCTGGACGATCTGGGTACGCAGAATATGACCCCCTGGGTACGTGAAAAACTTTACCAGTTGTTCGACTATCGATACCACGCCCAATTGCCTACGGTAATCACCACTTCCGAAAAACCGGACGAGGCAGACCCTCGACTGCTTAGTCGGATGAGTGATGCTCGTCTGTGTGTTAAATGTTCAATTACTGCACCCAGTTATCGTGGTACGCCGAAGCGAGAGAGCAAGTCGAAATCCCGTTCGCATTCATAAATAGTACGTTGTTTAATTAGTCCTGGGCGACCGTCTTGTGTATTAAATACCGCCGAAAACGCGCAGCGGGACGGGGATAAAGACCAGGATGAAGATAACCAGCCCCAACAGGGCGATGGCCTTGCGCCGTCCGTCGAGCTGGGTGATCTGGTCGAGTGGCTCGGCGTAGATCCTGCCGAAGATGAAGATCAAGAATGCCCACAACCACCATCCAGGCCACACCAGCCCCATCAGGATCAACAGTAACAGGATAATAGGGACGATCCGGGCGGCGCGCCGTCCTGCTAATACATATAACAGGTGACCACCGTCTAACTGTCCGGCGGGGATCAGGTTCAGGGAAGTGACCAGCAGGCCCACCCAACCGGCCCAGGCTACCGGGCTGAGCATGACGTCCGTGCCGCCCAGCGGTGCCGGCAGGCCGGTGAAGAAATAGCGTACCCAAAAGAGCAGAGGCGATAAACCTGCGTAGCTGGCGGGATGGGGCAGCAGCTGATGGAAGATTGAATATTTAAGCAGCAGGTACAGGATTGAATTGCCCTCGACCTGGATACCCTGTCCGGCCTGGAAGAGAAGGGGGATCGGGTCGATACTGGAAAGCCGCAGGCCTATTAACAGGACCGGGATGGCAACGATCAGCCCGGCTAACGGCCCAGCGACCCCGATATCGAGCAAAATACGCCGGTTCTTGGGCACCTCTTTGAGCTGGATGAAGGCGCCCAGTGTGCCAAAGCTGCCCGGGATCGGCATCGGAAGAAAGTATGGCAGTGTAACGGCGGTGTGGTGGAAGCGCCCCACCAGGTAATGACCAAACTCGTGAGCCAGCAAGATCGCCATCAGGCTGACGGCGAAGGGCCAGCCGCGCCACAAGTTGACCAGGGCATACTTGTATACGGTGAATATATCACCTGAGCCTCCATAATCGTTGGCAGCACCCACCAGAAACGTGCTGAAGATGGTGAGAGCCAGGAGTGCGATATTCCAACTGATGCTGGAAGTCCGTGGGCGGATCACGCCCGGCATGAGGATGACAACGTGGCGTTTATCCTCCAGCCGGAACAGTGGGGTGATGTTAAGAGGACGCAGCGAAGTCGCCAGTTGGTCATAGGCGGCAGCGGTATCTTCGCCGTATAGCTGCCCGCGGTAGCGGACCAGGTAGTTTTTCTGGCTGTCGCCCCAGGTAACGTCATCAATACGCAGGACGCGGGCGACGACAGGTGTGAGAGTGTCAATATCAGGAGCAGGGGACATAAGGGTCAGTGATCAGTAATGCGTGATGTATGTAGTATCGATGTGCCATAGTAATAAATTGGCGGGAGTGGATGGGAGTCGAACCCACCGCGGCCCGCAACGCGACCCGCCACCGGTTTTGAAGACCGGGGA